>MWDV01000097.1 GCA_002070715.1 Verrucomicrobia bacterium ADurb.Bin118 | reverse complement strand
TTGGTGGCGACCCGTTCCCAGTTGCCGGCGGGCGTGGTGATCTCAAAGGCGCGCAACAGCACGAACTGCGCCCCCGTGCCTCCGGAGTAGTTGATGGTCGTCGTCCCGGCGCTGACCCCGACAATTTCCATGTCGGTAACCGGCTGCGGGATCACTCCGCCGCTCGTCACGTTGAGCATGCCGGTGCCGGTAAAGAACGCGCTTTCATGGTCGGCCCCGGAACCAACCGCCCCCCAAGTGCCGGCCGCTTGCGGCACGCCGTTGAAAGAGAGGGCTTTGATGGTATTGGGCGCGCCGGTGAAATCGAGGTTCACGACCGGCGCGGCGCCGTTCAACGTCAAGGTCGCCTGGGAATTGATATAGGCATTCGCCGCGCCTTGACTCAACTTCAAGGTGGCCCCGCTGGCCACCGTGACATCGCCCGTGCCCAAGCCGCCATCCACGCGAACGTCGGTGACGCCCGCGGCGATCAGGGTGCCCCCCGAGTAGGTATTGTTACCACTCAGCACAAACACCGGAGTGGCGTCCACCGATACTCCCAAGGTGAGCGGACCCGAGCCCGAAATTGGGCCCGGAATCTCGAAGGTGCCCGCCCCGGTGTTCCCGGCGTAGGAGCGGAAGGTGGCGCCATTGACCAGGGTAATGCCTTGGTTCGGATCCAACGCCATGTTGTTGCCTCCCGCTTTACGGATTTGTGCGCCGTTCATGATCGTGATGGCGTCCGGGGTGGGCGTCGCCGGCACCGCGCCAAAGCCGGTGTTGTAGGCCGTGAAAGTGGAGTGGCCAACCGTGTACAATCCTTCCGCCACCACCAGCTTGTTGAACGAATGCTCCACATTGTAAGTGCGCAGCTCGCCGGGACCAGTTTTGGTGAGGATTCCGGAGCCGGAGATGGTGCTGTTATCCCCGACAAAGAGAATGGCGCCGTCGGTCGGCAGGTCCAGTGTGCCTCCCCCCGCGCCGATGGTCATCGTTTTGTTGGGTTGGATGAAGTTGCCCCCGACATCCGGTGCGGTGTTGCGCAGCGTCGCATTGTTGTTGAGGGTGACCGAATACGAACTTCCCAACCGGCTGGCGTTGGCAATGGAAACCGTTCCATTGTCAATGGTCAGCTCATCCAGGATGGTGCCCGTCTCCAGGGCCGTCGTCCCCGTGCCCACTTTAATCACCGGATACATGTTATTGATTTCGCCGTTCCAAGTGGTGTTGTCGTTGTTCGCCCCGAACGTCAAAATGCCTCCATAGCTGACAAGCTTGGCACCGGCCACTCCGGCCAGCGCACCAATGGTTTCATCGTAACTTTGGAGGTTGAGGGTGCCTTCGGCGCCAATTTTAACGGTGGACTCGTCAGGGATGCAGTCAGCGTCCCCCAACTGCAAGGTGCCGTCGCGAATTTCGGTCGTCCCGCTGTACGTGTTGTTACCCCCCAAATCCAATGTGCCCGGGCCGTCGTAAACCAAGCCGGCCGTGCCGTCCAGTACGGAGTTGATCGCCGCCATCATAGTTACCTTCGTCCCTTCGGCGTTGCCGAGGTTGATCGTTCCGCCGCTCAAAGTGACGTTGCCGTCTTTGAAGAAGATGAAATCTGCGGTTTGCGTGCCACTGACGGTAACCGTGAAGGTGCCATACCCATTGTAGCCGGCGGAGAACACGGCGGCCGCACCCGGCGTCCAAGCAACGACGGGGCCAGTGCCGTTCGGGTCAGAGTTCCACGTGTTTCCCACCCCCCAAGTGCCTTCAGCCGCGCCGCTCCAATCGTCGGTGGCCCCCTCAGAAGTGCCGTTCACGTCCCAGTAGAGCATGGCACCATCATTATCCAAAAGGGTGACGACGGCAGAATTCGGATTGCCCAAGAAATAGGCGCTGCTTTCCGCCAAACTGAGAATCACGGTTTCCGTGGCTTCGCGGATATTGTCGTCAATCGGGGTGATGATGATGTTGGTGCTCGCCATTCCCGCTTGGAAGACAAACGGACTGGTCACCGAAACCGTGTAATCCACGTTGCTGGTTGCCGTGCCGCCCAAGGTGAAATACACCATTAAATCTTCGTCCAGATTCCGGGAGCGCGTGATGGTAAAGACGGCGGGATCGTTTCCTTCTTCCGCAGCCTCGGCATCTTCATCCGCGCTCACGGTGAGTGTGCTGGGGAGGTACAGTTCAAACGTTCCGTCCGATTTGGTGGTGGCGACGGAGTAACCGCCCGGCGACCAGAAGCGGGCGTATTCGGTCGAGTTATCCACGCTCACCATGTTGCCGGCGATATCGAAGGCAACGTCGCGCGTGTAACTGCCAACCTTCAAGTCGCCCAGGTACACCCCCGTTTCCAAGTCATAGAAGTAAACGCGACCATCCCCGGAAAGGTGGCGGCCAACGGCCACCGTCCCGCCCGCTTCATTGACCCCCACACAACGGGTGTAGGTGAGCGAACGATCGCTTTCCCAAGCGGCGGTGTTGATTGGCCACGGTTGGGTGCCGTCGAATTTGACTAATTGCGCGGCCTGTCCGGCGGTGGCCCGGTATTGCGTCAGATACCAGTTTCCCTGGCTGTCGCGGTCCACGTCGCCGGGATAGTAAGTGAAGTATGAGGGGCCAATCACTTGTTCGCCAGGATCCCCGCTGGTGGCGGCCGGGTTTGCGCCGAGGGTATAGGCGATGACTCCGACTCGTGCGTTTAGATAATCCGAATTAACTGTGTAAATTCGCAAATCTCCGGTGGCGCGAGAGCCCGTGGCGTAGATGCTTTCAACATATTCATTGTTGGGTTTATTGGAATCGTCAATCAATTGCGTCGCCACGCTGAGATCTTCGTTGAAGCCGAAAGGAGTGTCATTATAGTAACTGGTGTAGTACACACAATCATCATCGGGATTAATGTTAATTTTGTACGGATTGCTGTAATAATTCCCATCGAACACCATATCCTGTCCGCCGGTGTGCGGGCCGCTGATGGCTTGACCGCTGGCGCTCAGCACGTAGATCCCGTCGGTGGTCAACCGGCCGCCGCCAGTCATGCCGGGGGTCGCCAGGTTGTTGTTGGCCACGTAGACTTTCCCAAAGTTGGTGCTCGCGGGATTTTTATTGATCGCCACGCTGTCCGGGTGCCAGAAGTTTCGATCGGTCCCATCGGGCACGTATTGCGTCCACCCGCGCGCGGTGTTGCCGGTGACAATGATCGAATAGGTGCTGAAACCGGTCATGTCGAACGATTTGGTCCCGGCGGTGGCATCTAGGGCCGGGGTTACGGGGTTGCCGCCGTCCCGCAACACGGTGATGCCCGCAGCCGGATGATTGAGCACAAAGGAGACGGTATTTCCGTTTTTGATTACCTGCGAGGCGTACGGCACCGCCAGTGCCGAGGAGACCATCAGGGCCGCCCCCCAAGAGAGGAACAGCCCGCGAACACAACAAAGGTAGGAACGAGGATTCGTTTTCATTTTTTGACTCTGTTTTGTTTTACGGATTTACGTTGACGGCTTCGATTCTAATGAATTTTTATAAATGGACAATAGAAATTTTTATTTTGGATGGGAAAGACTGGGGACATCACAACCTCCTGAGCGGGTCGAGCGAACCCTGGTTAAATTGAAAGTGATGAGTCACCATCATTTCCAGGAACTTAAGCACATCCTGCGTGAAGCCCGCATGAATCAAGGCGAGGCTCGCGCTGGCCCCAAGCGCCGCCCCAGACCCCCCTGAAACCCACCCAACATTTTGCCCGACCAAAAAACCAAGGCGAAGGGGGAGGGCGCGATGCACCCACCTTTCCTTTTGTCAAACCCGGCTTTTGCCGGATTCGTCGAAGATTCTGGCGGCAGCGAGGAATCAGCGCAACGGCAGGACGGCGGGGCTGAGGGAGGGACACGTTCCACCGTGTCCTTGACACAATCACTGCCGAAACGCGGAGGGGGTGCTCAGATCAAGCCAACACTCACGAACGCAGAAAGTATTTTACCCTGTGGTTGCGCACGATCATGCCGTACGGTGTTTATCCAATCTTGTCATCCGGTCAACTGCCTCCGGGGTGGTTCAGGGACGCGGTGGAACGCGTCCCTCCCAGGGAAATACCGGTGTCCATCGCCTGCCCAAATTATTTTGGCAACCTCCATCGCGGCTGGAAAGCGCGGCGCGGGACGCCCAAGGCGATCACGGCGATGACGCACACTGAAGCGGCTGGGGAAGCCGCGAAAGGAATTCGCCAGAGGCGAAGGCCCGCAGGGCCGCGTGCGCGGGAGCGAACGAGTCCACTTGGCGTACATTCTCTGGCACCTGCCCAAGTATCGAGAAGCGTTCAACCCGGAAGTGTTCCAGCAAGAGGAGGAAAATGCAACGCAAGCAGCGCGCCCGCCTACGCCATACCGCCTCTGCCCTCAGCCTCAAACTCGTCCCCGCTCAACGACTGGCACCGCCAGCTTATCGGGAGACATCACAGTCATAACTGTGTGAGGATGTAAGCCAACTCATGCTCTGTAACGTCACATGCCCATCCGCAATTGGCGGTGCATCCAGCCTTAAAACCCATAGGGGCTGTCACTGGCATGTGGCACTTCGGGCAGAATGCCGCCCACTGTCCCCGCGTGCGTTTGCCGCGTCGAAACTCAATGGCACTATGAATAACAACCTCCTCCGCGTGCGCATCCTTGAGCCGCTGCAACTCCTCGCGTGCCTTGTCGCGGTCGAGTGTTACAAACTCAAGCTGCGCCTGAAGCTTGCCAAGCTCCGTCTGCAATGCCGCTACCTGTCGTTCAAAACCCGCCGACTGGTCAAGAGCCAGCGAAAGACGCTCGCGGAGTATGGCCGCCATCGGAATCTCTTTCAGGGTATCTCTGGCAACGTCAATCAGGCTCATATTAGTGGCGCGTAGTGATGTCTAACAGTTAAGTGAGCGACAGCTGCCAAGGGTTGATTGTCGCTTGATCATGGTGTCCACAAAATGATGTTGCCTAAACTACTTGTCAACCGGTGAATTCCCCAAAGGGGCGAGAATGGGTTTGCGGCAGGGCGGGAGGGGGCGTAGTTTGGCCGCCGTTGAAAACCAAGCTCAGGCATGCGCATGAAAAAGAAGACATCCACGCGCAAAACCGCACGGCGTAAGACGGCCCGTTCCGTCAAGCCGTCCGCGGCCGCCACCGCCGTCCCCGCGGCGGCGGGGTCCCGGCGGCAATCGGCCCCGGCCAAACGCAAAGCCCCGGCACGGCGCGCTGCGACGGCGAAGGCTGCGGCGGCGCCCGCGGCGCCGGCCCCGGCGGCGCGCAAACGAGTGCCGCGCAAGACGGCGGCCCGGCCGCGGCGCGTGACGGTGCCGCCGATTTTGCTGGAAGGTGATTATCCCGCGCCGCCGTCCGCCAGCGGGCCGGGCGGGCGTTACGTATTGGGCCCCACGCCGCCCGCCGAACATTTCGTCAGCGCAGCCGCGGTGTTGCCGGAGGCCTACGGCACCAAACGCCTGTTTTTGGCCGCGCGTGATCCGCAATGGCTGTACGCGCACTGGGATCTCACCCGTGAACAGCAACAGCAATACAACAACCGTTCCGTGGACGGGCACCTGGTGTTGCGGGTGTATGTGGACCGCGTGGCGGGCGCGCCGTTTGTGGAAATGCACGTTCACCCGGAATCGCGGCATTGGTTTGTGCATGTCGGGCGGGGCGGCACGAAATACCTGGCGGAACTGGGCTATTACCGGCGGCGCGGCGCGTGGACGCGGGTGTCGGTCAGTGAAGCGACCTTGACGCCGCACGATACGCTGGCGGAAGAGATGGAGGTGGCGTTTGCCACGCTCCCGGTGGATCTGCCCTTGCCGCGGCTGCTGGAGCTGGTGCGGCAGGCGGCGCTCACGCACGCGCCGTTGGCGGTGGCCCTCGAACAGTTGCGGGCCCAAGGGCATCCGGCTTTGCCGCGTTTCTCCCCATCCCCGCCCGTCCCGTGGACTCCGGAGCAGGAACGGGCGCTGGCGGAGATCGTCAACATGGACGCCGTCCGCCGCGTGTGGGTCGGTTCGCTGGAAATCACCGAACTGATTCGGCGGCAGCATCTGCAACAACTGGCGTCGCCCGCCGGGGGCATGGGGGAACGGCCCACTTCCCCGGGCGGCCCCGGCAGTGTCACCAGTCCGTTTGGCGGAGCGCCCGCCGGGCCCAAGGGGTTTTGGTTCAACATCAACGCGGAATTGATTATTTACGGCGCCACCGAACCGGACGCCACGGTGAACCTGGGCGGGCGGCCCATCAAATTGCGCCCGGACGGCTCGTTCAGCTACCGGTTTGCCTTGCCGGACGGGCATTACGAACTGCCCGCGGTGGCGGTGAGCGCCGACCAGACCGATGGCCGCGCCGTGGAACTGACCTTCAGCCGGATGTCCGCCTGTTACGGCGACGTGGGCACGCACCCGCAAGACCCGGCGTTGCGCCCGCCGACGGTGGACGCACTTTGATCCGAACCTTCGCGTCACATGAATCCCTATGGCAAAGGCGCGGCACTGTTGCTGCGGCTCGTGGCGTTGGGCCTGCTGGCTTTCGGGAGCTTGAGTCTCTGGCTGGAGTTTATGCGCCAACGAATCGGCAAAGAGGTGAGCACAGGCCGCTGCGTCCTCTACGGGGTGGCGGGGCTGGTGGGATTGGGGTTGTTGTTCGGTAGCGCGGCGGTGGCCCGGCGCCTGACCCGTTTTTTTGATGAATAAAACCGCGCCAGCCCGGTCCGCGTCCAGCGCGAGTCATTCCGGCGGGACCGGACGGGGCGGCGGCTGATTCTCTGATTATTCTCATGCAAGGTTATCTCGCCCTGGTTTTGCACGCGCACCTGCCGTTCGTGCGCCATCCGGAACACGAAAAGTTTCTCGAAGAAAGCTGGCTGTTTGAAGCCATCACCGAAACCTATGTGCCGTTGCTGCACGTCTTGGAAGGATGGCGGCGCGACGGCCTGCCCGGACGGCTCACACTGTCCCTCTCGCCCACGCTCTGTGCCATGCTCCTGGACCCGGTGCTCCAGGACCGTTACACGCGGCATCTGGAGAGTCTCATCGAACTGGCGGAAAAAGAGCTGCACCGGACCTACTGGGACCGGCCGTTGCATGAACTGGCGCAACTCTACCATCGCCGGTTCATTGCCGTACGGGATACGTACCGTGAATCCGGACGCAACTTGGTGGAGGCGTTTGGCCGTTTCCAAGCGGCGGGATTGCTGGAAATCATCACCTGCGCCGCGACCCATGCCCTGCTGCCGCTGCTCAACCATCCGCCCTCGGTGCGCGCGCAAATCCTGACCGCCCGCGCTTTTCACCGCCGTTGTTTCGGACAGGACCCGCGCGGCATCTGGCTGCCGGAATGCGCGTACAGTGTGGGGGTGGAAACTGTGTTGCAGGAGGCGGACCTCCGTTGGTTCCTGTTGGATACGCACGGCGTGTTGAACGCGCGGCCCCGGCCCCGGTACGGCGTCTATGCCCCGCTCTTCACTCCCAACGGCATCGCCGCCTTTGGACGGGATTTGGATTCTTCGCGACAGGTGTGGAGTCAGCACGAGGGCTATCCCGGCGACCCGAATTACCGTGATTTTTATCGCGACGTGGGCTTTGACCTGGACTTCGATTACGTGCGGCCGCACCTGCCCGCGCCGGATCAACGGGGATTCACGGGCGTCAAATACTACCGCATCACCGGTCCCACCGCGGACAAACAGGTGTATCACCGCGGCGTGGCGCTGCACATCGCGGGGGAACACGCGGCCCATTTCTTGGGCGCGCGGCTGGAGCAGGTCCGCAAGCTCGCGGCGCTCATGGATCGGCCGCCGTTGATTGTGGCGCCGTATGACGCCGAGTTGTTCGGGCATTGGTGGTATGAGGGGCCGGAGTTTCTGGATTATCTCGTGCGCAAAGTGTGTTGCGACCAGAAAACCATCACGCTCATCACCCCGCAGGAATACCTCGCCCGTTGGCCGACCCATCAGGTCGCCGCGCCGGCGGAATCCAGTTGGGGCGAGGAAGGCTACTGGCGCGTATGGTTGAACGAAACCAACGCCTGGATTTATCCGCACCTGCGCGTGGCCCAGGAACGGATGACCCAACTGGCCCGGCGCTACGGCAAGGCGGCGGGCGTCAAACGCCGGGCGCTGCGCCAGGCCGCCCGCGAACTGTTGCTCGCCCAGGCCAGCGACTGGCCGTTCATCCTGCGCACCGGCACCAGCCCGGGATACGCCACCCAGCGGATCAAGGATCACGTGTTACGGTTCAACACGCTCTACCACCAGATGGTCCACGGCCCGCTCGATGAACCCTGGCTGCGGCAATTGGAACAACGGGACAATTTGTTTCCAGACGTAAATCCCGCGCACTGGGTGTGACCCACCCGGCAAATTGAGAATTCGATCTGGTGCGGCGACGCAGCCTTGACCCGGGCGGCCGCCCCTGCGGTGCTGATTGCCAAAGGGAAAAGTGCCTGCGGCTCCGGGCCAGAGCGGGCGGGGAATAATTATTTGATACTTTGGCGTTGGTCTGAACGCGGCAATGATGTAGCTTGGCGCCGTAACCGCCTGTTTGCTGATAACCCTATGAAAGCACTGCCGGCCACAGAAGCCCTCAGACACCGAGGGAAAGGAGGCGGATCTTTGCATCACCCCGCATTGGCCCAGCACGCGGGGACTGTTTCCAGGATTGGATTTCGTTGGCCTCAACTCGACGGGAATATGCATCACCCCAACCATCCCTCCACGCGCCCGCCGGGATTTACGCTGATTGAATTGCTCGTGGTCATTGCCATCATCGCGATCCTGGCGGCGATGCTGCTGCCCGCGCTGAGCAAAGCCAAGGACCGGGCCCGGCGGATCGCCTGTTTGAACAACGTCAAGCAGTGGACGCTGGCCATCCAGATGTACGCGGATGACAACCAGGACAAGCTGCCGCGATCCTCCCGTACCGGGCGGCAACCCAATGCCTATTGGGTGGATCAAAAGAATTTTCGTGATCATTTCGTGCGGGTTTACGGTCTGCAGCGCGAACAGTTTTATTGCCCCGCCAATCCCGGATGGAATCGCGATGATTTCTGGAATTGGGGCGGCGGGGAGGTGGACACCGTCATGGGATATCATTATTTCACCGGGGAACCGGAATACTTCACGAACCCGGGTCTGGTGCGCGTGGTGCCGGACGGCAAAAACGCCTTCGCGCTCAAAACCACGGACCGGCCCTATTACACGGTGGTCTTCGCCGATTTGGTGCGCTCGTTGAACGGCTCCTGGGGACGCCCCGGAGATTCCGACCCGAACATGCGCGGAGTGAATCATTACGAGAAAAATGTCCCCGCCGGCGCCAACCAGGGTTTTCTGGATGGCCACAGTCAGTGGATCAAAGCAAAAGAGCCTTGGATTCGCTTCCCCAAAATGGTTTTCAGCACCGTCCAAATTTTCATGGAAGGCGGCGATGTAAATCCGTAAACCCGTCTTGCGTC
>MWDV01000096.1 GCA_002070715.1 Verrucomicrobia bacterium ADurb.Bin118 | reverse complement strand
CAATCCCGCCAGCCAACGCCCGCGCGTGACGCACCTGGACGGCAGCTATTGGGTGTATGGCTATGACAGCATGGGCCAGGTGACGAGCGGCAGGAAGTATTGGAGCGATGGCACACCCGTCGCCGGGCAGCAGTTTGATTATGCGTTTGACGACATTGGCAACCGGCAGACCACCACGCGGGATGGCCGCCAAGCCACGTACACGCCCAACACCTTAAACCAATACACCAACCGCACCGTGCCGGGCTTTGTGAATGTATTGGGCACGGCCACGAATACCGCGACGGTGAGCCTGTGGAGCCAGGACAATCTTGCGCTCTACACGCCAACGACGCGCCAGGGGGATTATTTCCGCGGGGAAATGTTGTTCAACAACAACACCGGCGCGCTGTGGCTCACCATCACGAACGTCGCCGTCCTGAGCAACCACAGCGGAGCGGACATTGTGACCAACATCGCGGGCAATTTGTTGCTGGCGAAGAATCCCGAGGCGTTCACCTATGACGCCGATGGCAACTTAACCAGTGACGGCTTGTGGACGAATGTGTGGAATGGGGAGAACCGGCGCATCACGGTTGAGAGCCGGAACACGTTGCCAGCAGCGGCCAAAGTGAAAGAGGCGTGGACGATTCTGGCCGATGGAAGATGGATTGAACGCATCGTCTCCACAAACAACGGGACGAGTTACTATCCCTCACAGACCAATCGTTATGTCTGGGACAATCAAGTGTTGCTGGCGGTGCTGGATCATACGAACGGCGTGGTGATGAGTTTCCTGCGGGGCCTCGACCTGAGCGGGAGCATTCAAGGTGCGGGCGGGGTCGGTGGGGTGTTGGCGGTGCAGGTAGGGCCTGCTGGCCCAGCAGGCTTGGCCGGGACCACACATTTCACCTGCTATGATGGTAACGGCAACGTGACTGCGCTGGTGAATGCCGCAACGGGAGAAGAAAGCGCGCGCTACGCCTACGGTCCATTTGCCGAACCGCTCCAACGGACTGGCCCAATGGCGAAACTCAATCCCATCCGCTTCAGCACGCAATATCATGACGACTATACCGAGGACGATAAATACCTATTCCGAGATTTGAGGGATGGCAGATGGCCAAACAGAGACCCCTTGGGTGAACTAGGGTTTGAAACGCTGCGAGATCGCAGCCCGAATCCTCTTGGCGACGATCCAAATCTCTATGCATTCGTCGGCAACAATCCGATTGGGAATACTGATTTTCTTGGGCTTGCGCATAACTGGTATAACCGCGGCCGGTGTTGCAATAGATCGAAGGAGGATCAGTGGGCACTGGTTGACAATGGCGAGGGTTGTGCCAGGTGGCGAAAACTAGCCCCAAAAAAGTGCGTTGGCGGAATGTGGACAGACGAAGACTGTGAGGGAATGACCTGCAACGGGGGATTCTACAAAGTCGCAGGATATGATCTTTCGGCTTATTGCATATTCCGCTGTGACATCTGGCCGATGGGCGGACGCCGATGGACACCTGATCCAGGAGACCGTGGCGGAAGGGCTACATCGCCAACCGGCGTTGGGAAGTGCGCGGACGAAAGCGATTACCCGCCGGGTTATGAATACGGCCGCTAGAAAAATGCGAGTCATAAGCGTTATTTTGTGTCTGCTGGTCGTGGCGTTTGCCGGATTGTTCCATCTTCTGCTTGCAGACAAGCAAGAAACTTGGGCTCAGGCCAACAACTCGGAACTGGGTGAGTTTCGGGTTGTCGCCGATTCTATGAATCGGCTGGATGGGTGGAACGTGGAGTTTTGCTGGCGCAGGCACGATAGAGCACCTTGGATGCTGTATTATTTGGATCACGAGTCACCTCGTTGGAGAGACGGTGTGCGGATTTCCGTTTCAGAGGGTTCTGTGGTTGTGAGCCGAGGGAATAACGAAATAGGACGACTCAACACGTCTGACGGAAGCTTCCTTCATCATCGGACTGGAAAGTATCAGCATCCCGCAGCGATAGTGCTCAGTGCGGATCCATTTTGTCGCGCCTGTCAGGTTTCTTCTGGATCTCCCGGCTGGGCATCGTTGTGGCCGGATGTGAAAGACCGTGGACAATGAATCCGTCTTTAAATGAACTTCACGAGCCAACCATTGCACGCGCGGTGCCAACAAAAACCGATTTGGCGCCGGGACAGCTTCTCGGCTCGCAAACCGTCACGCTCTACACCAACGGTCTGCTGGCCAAGGTCACGCGTTACGCGGCTGGCGACCCGTGGACGCCCCTCACGCAAACGGATTACGCCTATGATGCCCACGGGCGGCAATGGCAGGCGATTGACCTGCGCAACGGCGCGACCACCTTCTGGTTCAACCGCGCCGACCAGATCAGCAGCACGGTCACGCCCGACCCCGGCGCGGGCGCGCAGATCACCACCAACTTCTTCGACCTCATGGGCCGCATCTGGAAAACCACCCTGCCCGACAACACCAGCGTCACCAACGAATTCTTCCCCACCGGCCTGCTCAACAAAACCCACGGCTCACGCACCTATCCGGTCGAATACACCTACGACGCGCAGGGCCGGATGAAAACGATGAAGACCTGGACGAATTATCCCTCCGGCAACGCGGCGACCACGACGTGGAATTACAACGCCTATCGCGGCTGGCTGGACAACAAGCGTTACGCGGACAATCAGGGGCCGGATTACACTTACACGGCGGCGGGGCGGCTCGCCTCCCGCGCGTGGGCGCGCGGGGTGACGACGACTTACAGCTACAACGACGCCGGGGATTTGAGCGGCGTGAACTATTCGGATGCGACGCCGGATGTCGCCTACAATTATGACCGGCGCGGACGGCAAATCTCCATCGCGCAGAGCGGGGGCACGGCCATCAACCGCAGTTACAACGACGCCGGGCAACTGTTGGTGGAAAGCTATTCCGGCGGGCCGCTCGACGGCCTGAGCGTGACCAACGGCTACGATTCGCTCTTGCGCCGCGCGGCGTTGGGGCTGGCGTCGCTGCCCGCGCCGCTGGCGGAATGGGCTTACGACCCCTACACGGGCCGCTTGCAAACCGTGACGAGCGGGGAGGACACGGCCACGTATTCCTACGTTGCCAACTCGCCGCTGGTGGACAACCTTGTGTTCAAGCACGATGGCAACACGCGCATGACGACGGTGAAACGATACGACGCGCTCAACCGGCTCACCAGCATCACCAACGAGCCGGGCGACGCGGGGGCGATTGGCTTCCGCTACGTCTATAACGATGCCAACCAGCGCACGACCGTGACCAACGCCGACTCTTCGCGGTGGGTGTACACTTACGACAAACTCGGCCAGGTGATTTCGGGCGGGAAATACTGGGGCGACAACACGCCGGTGGCCGGTCAACAATTTGAGTATGCCTTTGATGACATCGGGAATCGGAGAACCAACGGGTTTGGCGGCAACGAGGCAGGGCTTTCTCTCCGAGAGAGCCGTTACACGGTCAACGACCTTAACCAGTACACCAGCCGGACGGTGCCGGGGTATGTGAACGTGTTGGGGGATGCGACGAACACGGCCAGCGTGAGCGTGAACACGAACCTGGCGTACCGCAAAGACCGGTATTTCCGGGCGGAGTTGAGCGTGGATAACACGACCGATCCGGTCTGGCTGGGGATTACGAATGTGGCGGTGATGCCGGTGGGTTCCGGCAATTACGTGGTCAGCAACGTGACCGGGCATGTGCTCTGGCCCAAGACGCCGGAAACCTTCACGCATGACGCGGATGGAAATTTAACGAGCGACAGCTTGTGGACGAATGTGTGGAATGGGGAGAACCGGCGGATAGTGATTGAACGTAGAAGCGACGCCCCGTCGCTCTCCAAAGTGAAAGAGGCGTGGACGCTTCTGGCCGATGGAAGATGGATTGAGCGGATCGTATCCACGAACAACGGGATGAGTTACTATCCCTCCCAAACTAACCGTTACGTGTGGGACAATCAGGTGTTGCTGGCGGTGCTGGATCATACGAACGGCGTGGTGGTGAGCTTCCTGCGGGGCATAGATATGAGCGGCAGTATTCAAGGGGCTGGGGGTGTGGGTGGAGTATTGGCAGTGAAAGCGGGAACGTCCGCGCAATGCGACAACATGGCGAACACGACACATTTCACCTGTTACGACGGCAACGGGAACGTGATGGCGCTGGTGAACGCTGCGACTGGTGCCGAGAGTGCGCGCTACGAATACGGTCCCTTCGCCGAACCGCTGCGCATCACCGGTCCAATGGCCAAACTCAACCCCATTCGCTTCAGCACCCAGTATCACGATGACTATACCGGAGATGACAAATACCTATTCCGGGATTTGAGGGATGGCAGATGGCCAAACAGGGATCCGATCGGGGAAAAGTCGTTCCTCACCGATTTGATCAGGCGAAACCCAGAAGCTGATGAGGACAAGCTCTACCGCGAATCGTTGATGCCCGAGTATCTTTTCGTTCGTAACAACCCGATTACCTGGATCGACCGTTTCGGCTTGGATGCCGACATCACTTGGTCTCCCGCACCATGCCCGAAGGGACAGATAATGAGTTTTGTTCAAGTCGGCTCTGGTGGGTGGGGAGCTTACAAAGACCCGTTCGTTGATGATGGATCAAAGGGCTTTGGCGCAAAGGGAACTGGCTGCCCGGAATATCCTGACTTTGGGCATCCAGGTATTTTTGAAGACAGCCCAAGCGGTTTAACAGGGCCGGTGAAATTTGTTGTCTGTCGAGTGTGTATCGAGATTTGCTGCGGGAACAAAAGGAGCATCGTCTCCGTCGGGCCGTGTAAGCAATGGAAGAAGGGCGACACGGGTGACCTTGGTTCATTTTCTGGAACAGAAGGCCCTCCTGACATGTCGTGGATACTGACCGTAAAGAAGAAGTATCCCAATGCCTTCGTTCCAGGGAAATGCTACGATTGCAAGAACCCGTCGGGCAAGTAGCTCATTTGCCCTATGAAGGACGGACTTTCATCGCTTCTGATCGGCATCTTGTTGGTGGTGGCTGCGGTGGGAGTGTTCTTTTACTTCAACAATCCTTACGCCAAGGGAAAAGGCGGTCCGAGAATCCAAAGCGTTGCAAACTTGCAGAAGATTGGGCTGGCCCTCAGGGACTATCGCAACGAACACGCTGAAAGACTGCCAGAGAAACTCTCTCACTTGATTCCCCAATACGTCGCAAAGACGAACCTCACAATCTTCTATGCTCCGCCACAGCACGCAAAAACACCGCGTTCACTGCCTGACGGCTGGAGCACGAACCCAAGGCTTGTGGATACGCACTCATCTTACGCTTATCTCGGAGCGGATGCGACCAACGGTGTGTTGGTTTTTGAGAAACCAAAGCTATGGGAAACAAACACCAACTCTTGGATGGATCAACGTCTCGCGGTTCTTTTCGATGACTACCGCGTGGAACTGACTCCGCTGCCGAAACTCGTTCGGCTTTTGCCCCGAAACAATCCGTGGCTCGGCAATAGTTCAAGCACAAATGCGCCTGAAACAAATGCAACTCGCGCCAACTGAAGCGCGCCGGTGTCCCGCACAAGCGGTGACGCGGCAATCCTCACGCGCAGCAACCCGCCCGACCGCTCGCAGCCCCGCGCCGTCACGCCGGCTGCGAATAACCGAAGGCCAGCCGTCCTGCCGTCACAGCCCTGGACGCTGCGTCTTCGCTGCGAAGTTTAGGTTGAATGGTTCGTTGGTTTGAGTTGAAATGACCAAGAAGCAATCACGCATGAAGTTGTTGAACCAATACACCAGCCGCACCGTGCCGGGCTTTGTGAACGTGCTGGGCACGGCCACCAACACGGCCACGGTGAGTTTGTGGAGCCAGGACAATCTTGCGCTCTACCCGCCGCCGACGCGCCAAGGGGATTATTTCCGGGGAGAAATGTTGTTCAACAACAACACGGGCGCGCTGTGGTTGACCATCACCAACGTCGCCGTCCTGAGCAATTACACCGGAGCGGACATTGTGACCAATACCATTGGAAAGCTCTTTGTGCCCAAGACGGCGGAGGTGTTTGGTTATGACGCCGATGGCAATCTCACCAACGACGGCAGATGGAGTTACACGTGGGATGCCGAGAACCGAATTGCCTCCTTTACCCGCAATAGCAGTGCCCCGACTGGCTCACGAGTGAAGCTGGATTGCGCGTATGATTCTCAATCCCGCCGGACGCAGAAAATTGTTTCAAGTTGGAACGGTTCAACCTACGTGGCGCAGAGCACGAACAAGTTTGTGTACGATGGGTGGAACCTCATTGCAATCCTAGATCCTAACTCCTCGCTTCTAGCTTCTTTCCAGTGGGGTATGGACGCCAGCGGCACGATGCAAGGTGCTGGCGGCGTGGGTGGATTGATTTCCATGACCGTGCATCAAGGCACGAATGCGGGCACATACCTTTACTGTTACGACGGCAATCATAATGTGACGACGTTGGTAAATGCCGCGAACGGCGCGATTGAAGCCATTTACGATTACGATCCGTTCCTCGGTATTCTTCGCGCCACGGGCCGCTTGGCCT
>MWDV01000095.1 GCA_002070715.1 Verrucomicrobia bacterium ADurb.Bin118 | reverse complement strand
GTCCGGAATAACGACGCCCACAGGGAATAGGGACAGGGTGGAACCTGTCCCTCCCAAGGGAAACAAAAAACCCCGTCTGGCGCGGGCCGGACGGGGGGCGGAAAGCAAGCGGAATCAGGCTTTGGCTTCGACTTCCACGATCTTTTCCGACGTGCAATTGTTCATCACCGAGGCGATCCCCTTGTCGCACGCGGCGTCGGAGGAATACATCTCGCTCTTGCCGATCACCTGGCCGTTGGTCGCTTTGAGGACGAAATACGGTTCGCCCTTGACGGAGGTTCGTTTCTCGTAGGCGTTCTGGTTGGGGCCGTTCCGGCGCACGGAATCAATGCCGTTCAACGCGGCGGCCTTGGATTCGTAGATTTCGCTGGTCAGGATGATTTCATGGTTGCCCGCCTTGAGGTTGAACATGGGCTTGCCCGTGGTGGTTAGTTTTAATTCGTAATATCCGCTCATGACGTCTGAATGGTTCTGTCGGTTGTCTTGTTTATCTTGGCGCGCGTGCGGTGTCCGGCCAGCCAGGGCCGGACCGCGCGGTTGACCCACCGCCCCGCCGCACGCCAATCGCGCGCTTCATCCTGGCACGCCGGGTCTAACGGGGCAAAGTCTGCCGGAAACCGGTCCGACGCACAAGCCCAATGACGGCCCAAGGTGCGTTCCCTGCCCGGACATCCGCGCGCCCGGCCCGGTCCGGGGTGAAATCTCCTTGCCTTGACGGGAGCACGGGCAACACCTTGAAGCCATGAAAAGACGCAGAGCACGGGCGACGCGCGCCGGCTGGTTATTGGTCGGGTGGTTGATCGGAGGGTTGGTTTTGGCGGCGGCGCCGGTGGCGGCGCAGGGGGAGGGGAAAATCTGGAGCCGGTTGATCGGCGCGGCCAGCTATGATTTCGGCGGCGGGGTGGCGGTGGATCCGGCGGGGAACGTGGTCTTCAGCGGGACGACGCAAAGCGCCCTGGGCGGACCGTTGGCCGGGGCGTTTGATGTGTTTGCCGGAAAATGCGACGCGTCCGGCAACCTGCTGTGGCTGACCCAGCGCGGCACGCCGACGATCGAATACGGTTGGGACAATATCAATGCCGGCGCCGTGGGCGGGGTGGCGACGGATCCGTTCGGCAATGTGTATGTGGTGGGCCGCACCGATGGCGCGCTGGATGGCAACACCCTGGTCGGCGGGTTTGATTTTTTTGTCATGAAATTCAGTCCCACCGGCGACTGGCTGTGGACCCGGCAGGACGGCACGGGCCTGCATGACGACGCCCGGGCGGTGACGACGGATCGCGCCGGCAACGTGTTGGTGACCGGATTCGTGCGCGGCGATTTTCACGGCGAACCGCGCGTGGGCTCGGCGGATGTGTTCATCAACCAGTACTCGCCGGACGGCGTCCGGCGCTGGACGGTGCTGTTCGGCTCGGCGTTCACCGATGAGCCCTTTGGCATTGCGTGTGATGCGGAGGATAATGTGGTGGTGACAGGCTGGACCGATGGCAGCATGGAAGGCGAACCGTATCTGGCCAATGGCGACCTTTTCCTCGCCAAATACACGGCCCAAGGTCAGCGCGTCTGGCTGCGCGAATGGGGCACCTGGAACAAGGACACCGGATACGCCCTGGCCACGGATGCCGACCGGAACATTTATCTCGCGGGCTACACCGGGGGACCGTTGTATGGAACGCCGCAAGGGGGGCGGGATGTGTTTCTGGCCAAGTTCGACGCCGAGGGCAAGGAGCTCTGGGGCACCCAGTTTGGCGACGTCGAACATGATCAGGGCTGGGGCGTGGCTTGTGACGGGGCCGGGCAGGTTTATCTGGCCGGTCAGGCCAGCGGGCCGCTGGGTGCAGACCCGGCTGGCGGCGGGTTGGATGTTTTTCTCGCCAAGTACAATCCCAAGGGGCAGCGGATCTGGCTGCGGCAACTGGGCACGGCGGCGGATGATCTGGCCCACGCGGTCGCGGCGGATGCCCAAGGCAACGTGTATGTCACCGGCTGGAGTTACGGCGATTGGGACGGACACACCAACGCGGGTCAGGCCGATGTGCTCTTGTTGAAATACGGGCCCACGAATCTTCCGCCGCCGGCGCCCACGGCGCTGCCGGCCACTGCTTTGACCCTCAATACGTTCACCGCGAACTGGCATCCTGCCATTCCAGCCACGGGTTACCGTTTGGATGTTGCCGCGGATGCCGCGTTCACGCAATTCCTGCCCGGGTACCAGGACCGGGAGGTCGGCACCGCTTTGAGTCATACCGTCGGCGGTTTGGCCCCGGGCACCACCAGTTATTACCGGGTGCGGGCGGTCAATGCATACGGGACGAGTGATTCCTCGGCAACCATCACGGCGACGACAGTGATCCCGATCTGCACGCCGGCCACGTTGAAGAACGGCAGCTTTGAGGGGAACGCGCTGAACGGCGTGGGGGAACATTGGACGGGCTACCGGCGCGCGCCCAATCCGCCGTGGGTCAGTTGGACGTTGCAGACGGCCGCTCCACCCGCCGGCGCGGGCCAGCGTTATCAGCAAATCCAAGTCACCAACTCGTTGGGCGGCGGCGCGGGCGTGCGCCAGACGGTGACCGGCTGCGCCATCGGCGCCACTTACGTGGTCGCGGGTTGGATGCGCGGAAACTCCATCAAAGCGACGTGTACGGTGAAGGTCAGTCCCGACGCTTCGACCGACTGGACCACGGCGATCCACCTGAATCCACCGCAGACCTACGCCGGCGCGGATTGGACCCGGTTTTCCGGAACCGTGGTGGCGACGGGAACCAACATGACCCTGTGGCTGGACGCGGAAACGACGGTCCCCGGCCCCGCCAAAGCCGCCTGTTTTGACGGAGTAACCGTGACCTGTCTGGTGCCGCCGGCGCCGTTGAAATTTGAAACGATCCATCTGACTGCTCAAGGCCGGCCGCAATTGCGGGTGAGCGGCACCCCCGGCGCGCCCGTGGCCATCAGCCGTTCCGATGATTTCGTGACGTGGACGACGCTGACGAATCTGTGGCTCTCCCACCCCGGCGGTACCGGACAAGTGATGGACGCCTCAGCCATCGCCGTTCCCCGCCGTTTTTATCGGGCCACATCTCCCTGAGACGTTCGGACGGGAAACCAGCTTGGCATCAGTCCCAGCACCCGTAAGCCATCCACAAACCGGATAGATAAGTTTGGTTGGATCGTGATCTCGCGGTGTCCATTCGCCGCGAAGACGAACGGACCTTCCTTTCGTAACACATTTTTAGTTAGCCATTTCTGACGAGTTCGACTTTCTGTTTATCGTTCGCGTTAATGATGAATACAACTCGATATTATCATACGACCTGAAATCTTCTATATTCCGATATTTCCGATTGATATTATACATGAATTGGTTAATGTGGCGGGCAGAAAGACAGAGAATCGTGGCTATGGATGAAGCAAAACAGGACCTCTGGGCGACCGCGCAACGGCGTGGACAATCCGCTGTGGCGGGAATGGTTTGCCCGCATCCCCAATCCATGCAGCCCGGGTCGTCGTCAACTTGGGAGCAACCCAGTTTCAGAAAATCAACGACTGAAAACTAATCCGGACCTTGCCGGCGGAAACGCCGGGCGGGCGGTCAAACACACCCAAACCAAATCATGAATACTCGACATATCCCGAAGGCAACCCCTCGTCGCATTCCGCAGCAACACCGGATTACCTTGGCGATCGCGGCGTTTTTTACCGTCAGTTTCGGCGCCGGTGCGCAGACGGTTGAACCGCCACCCGCAAAGGCGGAAAAATGCGACCCCCTGCCGTTGCATCAAATCGAAGGGAACGGCGGCATCTTTTCCACGCTCTCGGCCTATATCGTCAACCCGCCGCGCGCGGGCGAGGTCTTGGGCCGGCCCAGTCTGGGGTTTGCCTATGTCAACCTCGGTCACGGCCAAAATCTGCAAGCCTTCACCATCACCGAATCCCCTTGGAAACAACTCGAACTGGGTTACGGCTGGAATCGCCTGGGACTGGGCGATCTGCCGCGGGCGTTGGATCGCGCGTTGGCGCCCGCGGGTTACACGGGGCCCGACGACGTTCATCTGCACCATGTCAACGCCCGCCTCCAATTGCTCCGGGAAAACGCCTTTGACCAGCCGTGGCTTCCCGCCCTCACTGTCGGCGTGCATGGCAAATTCAACGATGGCATTGACGACATCAACGCCGGCACCAAAGGCGCCGTGGCGGGGGGCGCCTTGACCTCTCTGGCGGGGATTCACGATGCCAGCGGCGTGGATTTCACCCTTTACGCCTCCAAACTTTTCCCTGATCTGCCGCGCCCGGTGCTGGTCAACCTCGGCGGACGCGCCACCAAAGGCGTTTGGAACGGTCTGGGCGGTTTTGCCGATGACTACGCCTTGCTCTTGGAAGGGAACGTCGTGGTGTTTGTGACGCCGAACTTGGGGCTGGCCGTGGAATACAAGCAACAAGCCCGGGAATATCGGTCCATCGGCAACCTGGTCAAAAAAGCCGGAGATTGGTGGACGATTGACGCGGCTTACGTGGTGAACAAACACCTGACCGTCGCCGCCGGCTACGGCCATTT
>MWDV01000094.1 GCA_002070715.1 Verrucomicrobia bacterium ADurb.Bin118 | reverse complement strand
GGCGTTGATGCTGTGCATGAGCAGGAGGAAGCGTTCCAGCGCGGCAAAATGGCGCGCTTCCGGGGTGACGAATTGATCGGGAGCGGGCCATTGCCCATGCAGCAGGGGGCCGATGGCGTTCCGCCGCACGCCGCAACGACGTTTTAGAATGCAATTATCCACGCGGCCTTTGACCTCGAAAAAGACCGGGGAATCGGGGGCGTCGTCGTAGTAGCGCAGCCGCAGTTTGTACCGATTTTTCGAGCCATTGACCGTCTCGTAGTGCGTATGCAACCCGTCGGAATCCAGATACAGGCTGTGGACCGGGTAGGCGAAATCCGGACGGTCCGCGCCATATTCATCCAACTCAAGATAGCTGCTGATGAAATCACGAATACCGCCGGTGAGTGATTCGTCCACGAGGTATTTCAACTCAAAACGTTGTTGGGGCAGACGGTGATCTTGCCTCATGACTACCACGAGTATTCTGCTACAAATTGGCGGTATCGCAACTTCTTTTCGCGTCCTAGGGGATCAGTTTCCAGTGGCACAGTGCCGGAGGATGGCTAAAGTGAGGTCGTGATGAATCAGATGTTGTGTGCATGAATGCAGATCCGCCAGTGATCCGGATACGACCGGGAACCGGCCGGGGCGAAGCCCGGGGATTTACCTTGGTGGAACTGCTGGTGGTGATAGCCATCATTGCCGTGCTGGCAGCGCTCCTGCTGCCGGCATTGACGCACGCCAAATCCAAGGCCTTGAGCCTCGCTTGTATGAACCATCTCAAACAACTGCAGACCTGCTGGCATTTGTATGCGGTGGACCACGACGACGTGCTGCCGCCGAACAATTCGGTTTACAACCTGAACACCGGCCTGCCGCTTGCCGAAGGCGGCTCGTGGTGCGCCGGCAACGCGCGCCGGGATACCGATACGGAGAACATTGAGAACGCCCTGTTGTTTCCCTACAACCGCTCCACCGCCATCTATCACTGTCCCGCGGATCGTTCCTCGGTCGAAGGGCATCCCGGGCTCCTGCGCACCCGCAGTTACAACATGAGCCTTTCCGTCAACGGCTGGCCGGAGTTCGATCCCGGACTGGCCCGGACCATTCCCAGTTACAAGAAATTGACGCAGATCCAAGCGCCGGGCAGCAGCCGGCTGCTGGTCTTTTTGGACGTGCATGAGGATTCCATCTTGGACGCCTTGTTTGGCATTCCCGTGCGGGGCATCTGGGGCGACGTGCGCGTCTGGTGGGACATTCCGGCCAACCGCCATCAGCAGGGATGCAACCTCTCCTTCGCCGATGGGCACGCCGAGCATTGGCGTTGGCGCGTGCCCAAAGTCGTCCGGGTCCAGCTCGCCGCCCAGCCGGTGCCGGACGAGGAGTTGCCCGATTACCGCCGGGTGCAGGACGGCATTCGGCAGACGTGGGATTAGGCCGGCGACCGGGGCCGGCCCTTCCACCGGCTTGGTGGGATGGGGCAAATTTTTATTGAAGGTCCGCCTGAATTCTACTTGCGCCGGTTAGCACGGTTGCTAATTCTTTTTTCCGACCTATGAACTATCAAATTTCACAACGCGCTGCTTCGCTTTCGCCCTCGCTCACCCTGGCCATTGATTCCAAGGCCAAGGCCATGAAAGCGGCGGGGGAGGACGTCGTCGGTTTCGGGGCCGGCGAACCGGACTTTGACACGCCGCAACACATCAAGGACGCCGCCGCCCGGGCGCTCGCCGCCGGGTTCACGAAATACACGCCGGCCGCCGGCATTCCCGAATTGCGACAGGCCATCGCCGACAAACACCAGCGGGAGAACGGGCTGACGTACAAGCCCAGCGAGATCATTGTGTCCTGCGGCGGCAAGCACGCCTGTTACAATGTTATTTTTGCCACCTGTCAGGCGGGCGATGAAGTCATCATTCCGGCGCCGTACTGGCTGAGTTATCCCGAAATGGCCAAGCTGGCCGGCGCCACGCCGGTCATCGTGGAAACGACGGACCAGACGGAGTTCAAGCTCACGCCGGAGCAGTTGCGCGCCGCCATCACCCCGCGCACCCGGTTGCTCGTCCTCAATTCACCGAGCAACCCCACCGGCTCGGTTTACACGCCGGAGGAAACCAAGGCCCTCGGCGCGGTCTGCGTGGAGAAGAGCGTGCTCATCATGAGCGACGAGATTTACGAGCACTTGCTTTATGATGGCGCGACCGTCCAGAGCGTGGCCAGTTTCTCCCCGGCCCATTTTGAGCATACGATCATCGTGCATGGTTTTGCCAAGGCGTGGAGCATGACCGGGTGGCGGCTGGGATGGTGCGCCGCCCCCGAACCCATCGCCAAGGCGATTGACGCCATCCAGAGCCACAGCACCAGCAACCCGACGAGCTTCGCGCAAAAGGGCGCCGTCGCCGCTCTGACCGGCCCGCAGGACCATCTGCCGCTCTGGCTGGCCGAGTTTGCGAAACGCCGCACCTACGCTTGGCAGAAACTGAACAGCATTCCCGGCCTCACCTGTGTCAACGCGAAAGGCGCGTTTTACCTGTTCCCGAACATTTCCCGGACCGGGCTTAAATCCACCGAGTTTTGCGCGAAATTGCTGGAGCAAGAGAAAGTGGCCGCCGTGCCGGGCATTGCCTTCGGCGCCGATGATTACATCCGGCTCAGTTACGCCACGAGCCTGGCCAACATCGAGAAGGGATTGGAACGGATCGAACGATTCTGCCGGGGACTTCTATGAACCGGGCGGCGCGTAGGATCGAGCGGCCGTTCTGATTCTGCGCGTTTCGCGGACGCGGCTCGCCAAGATAAACGTGAACCGGCTCCGGGTGCCAACGCCCGGAGGCTGGGGGTCATTCGTTCCGGAGCGCGGCCAATATCTCTCCGCGCAACGCCACCCGGGTGGCCGCCCAAGTCCACAAAATGCCATTCAGCAAAACGGCGCTCAGGGTCAATCCCAGGGTCCGCCACGGAAGCTCGATGGTGGGCGCAAGCAACGCGGGCGCCACCGCGACCGCCGCAGCCACCACACCCAGCCCCAACCCCAGCAGGAGCAATGCGCCATTCTCGATCAGCAACAACCGCTGCAGGGTGCCCCGACGAAAGCCCACGGCCAGGAGCACCGCCAGTTCGCCGCGCCGTTCCAGCACGTTGCGCAGCACAACGATGCCCAAACCAACGCTGCCCAGCAGCAATCCGAGTCCGCCCAAAACCTGGAACGTGCCCAGATACGTGTTCTGCACCGCGTTGAACTGGGCGAGCCGTTGCGCGGCGGGAGTCAGCTCCAGTCCCACGTCCTGCAGAGCGCGCGACAGCGTGGCGGAGACTTCCCCCACACGGTTGGTGGGCGCATCAATGAGGAACAGACGATAACCGCTCGTCCCGGGAAACCGCTTCAGGAAGGCGGCTTCGTCAATGATGAGCTGGCCTTGCAGGATGGAATTGGCCACCGCACCAACGATGCGCACCTTGAACGGGCGGCCGCGTTCATCCACGTACTCAATGGTGTCGCCGACCTTTTTCTTCATCGCCCACTGGATGGAGTTCGCATCGCCGATGGCGGGGATTTCCTCACTTTCGGCGCTCGAGGTGGGAAGGTCCGCTTGGAGCGAGGACCACCCGCTGCCCTGGGCAAATCCGAACCGGCCCGCCAGCGTCCCGGGCTTGACCCCGAGCAATCGAGGTTGCTGCGCGCGATTCAAGTTCAAGCAACTGGCCTCGTCCCCCTCATGCACGCGAAACGGGACAACCCGCACCCCCGCCAGGTCCGTTTCCTGCAGGGCGAAGAAATCCCGGCCCGCGGATGCATTCAAGTCCTGGGTGACCGGCATCGTGGTTTCGCCAATCAGCGCAAAACCGCCCGTGCCCGAAGTGCGTTTCAGGGCGTCGCGATTCGCATCCAAGCGGAACACGCCGATGGAAACAATAAGGAAACTTCCGCACGCCAGCATGGCCACGGTGGCGAGACTGCGCTTGGGCCGGCGGGCACAGCCCCGCCAGGCCAGCGCGCTGATTCGGAGCGGCGCCTCAAGGGCCGGTCCGGCGTTCGGTGCGCCGCGCAGATGCCTCAGCCCCGCGCTGACGAAGCTCAAACTGGCAATCAACACCAGCGTCCCGACGCCGAAAAAGACACCGGCATTCGCGGTGTCGCCCCGCATCACCGCAAAACCCGCCAGCCCGAGTGCCGCCACCAGCGTGCCCGCGCCGATGAGTCTGCTCCACCATGACCGTGTGTCTGGCGGCGCGTCTCCGACTTCGCCCACCAACAATTCCCGCGCCGGGCGTTGCACATATTTTCGCAACGCCAGCCCGATCGTCACCGTGCTGACGAGGACACTGGCAAACAAGCCGATTCCCAGAGTGGGAGACGTGACGTGAAAACCCAGGGTCGCGGTACCCACGGCATCCCGCCACACCGTCGCCAAACCCTGGAGCAGCGCCCGGGCATAGCCCAGCCCGCCCAGCGCGCCCAGCATGCCGCCCAGCAACGAGAGCACCACGGCTTCGCCCAGGAGCAGCCGGCGCACTTGGCGGGGCGGGAAACCCAACGCGAGCAGGATGCCAATCTCAGCAGCCCGTTGTTCCAGCCCCAGATAAAACAGCATCGCCATTAATAACAGCGCGGCGGCAATGACAAAAAAGCTGAATCCCAGAAACAAGCCGCCAAAGTCCTGCGCTTCGCCGGCCGCCTGGAGCGCCTGTTCCCGCACCGGTTCAAAACGCAAGCCGAGTTCCTCCGGTTTGAGGTGGTCGAGAATTCTTTTCTCCAAGGCAGCCCGAAAAAGCGCCAAGTCGCTGGGCGGGGGCGCGGCGGCGTCCGGATTCTCCGGCGAATTCCCGGACGCAAGGAGGCGCATCTCCGCCGCGTTGGCCGGCATGGGGAAGCGGATGGCGGTCAGATTGCCAAACCGGTTGCCCCACATTTTTTGTCCGGCGGCGAGAGTGATGAACGCCTTGGGCGTGCCGCGGAATTGCTTCCAGTAGTCCTCGTCCTTCGGTCGAATTTTGTAGGTGAGCGGAAAGCCGGCATCCCAATCGCGCGTGCTCTCGGCTTTCTCAATCCCGGGAAAATCCGGCATCAAGGTGCGATCCGCCCACGGCAGGGCCATCGGGACGATCCGGCGGACGCGAAACATGTTTGTGCGCTCCAGCAACCGCGCTCCGGATTCCGGATCAAAGTAACTCAGGGCGATGCGTTCGCCGGGTTTCACCTGCAAATCATCCGCGAGCCACTGGTTGATGACGATTTCATCATCGCGCAGGTCGGCGGGTGTCCAAGGCGGTCCGGCGGCGGTGACCATGGAGTAAGGCGTGGTGTTGGTGCCGGCTTGCAGCAAATTGGCGAGGTAGGTCAGCAAGGGCCGGCCCCGGGGATCGGCCGCCATTGCCGCCCGCGCCACTGGCGGCTCCAGAAAAATGCGCGGACTGGTCAAGTGGACCCCGTCCTGACTGGTGCGGAGTTCGGCGATTTGGACGTTTTCAAAATCCCACGAAGCGGCCAGGAGGTTGGTGAGATGGGACAGTTGCTCGGATGGAGGTACCGGCAGCAGCGTTGCCCCGTCGCGCTCAACCGGCAGGCGCAATTGCCGGCGCACCCACATCAGGCATCGCCTGACCGTGACGTTGAATTTGTCGCGCTGCTTCAAGTGACTTAAGTCGAGTTGGACCACCTCGGGCACCAGCCAAGTGTTGATGGGGTAACTCCCCTCCATCAGTGGCAAATCTGCGGCCTGGACCAATTCGGTTAGCGGTATAAACACAGAGAGCGGCTCGTCGGGGGAGCGGTCCGGCGTGAAGGCGGACAATTCCGCGTTTGTCGTCAGCCCTTTTACGGTGATTCGTAAGGATACCGCCGGGGCGTCACGCGGCGAGATGGCGGCATCGGGTGAAAGACGGTTCCACTTGGGAAACCGGATGATGATCGTTTCTCCCGCGCGCAATCCCAACGCTTGGGCGAGCGGCAAATTAACCAGGGCTTCATTGGTTAACGCAATGGGGCGGGGGGGATGGGCCCGGCTTGGGATTTTAGGTGCTGGGAAGAGCAGGGGCGCGAAATCGGAGATGCCAATTATCTGCACCCGATTGACGCGAGCACCGCCGTCCGCCCGGGCGACCGCGCCGCGAAATAGCAACATCCGCCGCTCGGGTTTATCTGGATTGAGGGAAATCGCCCGCGTCTGCCAATTGCCTTGGTGGAACTTTGCTACTGCGCCCAGCGCTTGGGCGTTGGCTTGACACCGAACCCGGGGGGGCAGGTGTTCGGCGAACAGCCTGTCTCCGGAATAAATAAGAAACGATCCCTGCCCCAAACGTGCCAGCGCCCGTTCCCGCAGGGTGCCCTTGACCGAATCCCCCACCACCAGCGCGCCAATGAGCGCTGCGCTGCCCATCGCCGCGCCCAACCCTACGCCCAAGTGCGTCCGCCAGTGGTGGCGCAAGCTGCGGACGATGAGAGTGCGCAAAGTCATGGGCATACACCCTCCCGCCCTTTGGCGTGAAGCCACTGGATGCGGCAGTGTTTGCTTGGGCGACGGGTTGCCCCAGCCTCCGCCAGACTCAAAGCGGTGACTTTTGTTGCTACGCCTTGGAGGTCCGGCATACCCCGTCTCCTAGGGGGCGGCGGCTGACAGCCGGCCGTCCTCCAACCGCATCACCCGCCCCATTCGTTGGGCCAACGTCACGGCATGGGTTACGACGATCAGCGTCACCCCTTCCTCCTGGTTCAATTCGACGAACAATTGGCCCAAGGCGGTGGCCGCGGCGTGATCCAGCGCTCCCGTCGGTTCGTCCGCCAGCACCAACTGCGGTTGATTGATGAGGGCCCGGACCACCGCGACCCGCTGGCGTTCGCCGCCGCTGAGTTGCCCCGGGCGATGGTGCAGGCGTCCGCCCAAGCCGACGCGCTTGAGCAGGCGCTGGGCGCGGACGGATGGCAATTCGCCCTGCTGATGGCGGGTCGTGGATTGAGCCCCCGCCAGCGTGGGCGCCAGCACATTCTCCAGCACCGAACATTGCGGCAGTAAATAATGCGCCTGGAAGACAAAGCCAATCTGCCGGTTGCGCACCGCGGCCAGCTCACGGTCGTCGAGGACAGCAAGGTTTTTCCCGGCGAGCAATACCTGGCCGCTGGAGGGACGATCCAAGGTGCCGATGATTTGCAGCAGAGTGCTTTTGCCCGACCCTGACGGTCCCACGATGGCCAGTGATTCGCCGCTGCCAACTTCCAGCGTGATGCCGTCCAGGACGTTCACGCTGTCGGCCGCTCCCGCAGCGGCGTAGCGTTTCGTTACCCCGATCAACTGAAGCAAGGGCACTGGCATGCAGTATTTGTGCGCTAAATCGTCGCCGGAGTCACAATAAATCCGTCGTTACCGGGGTATTAAACGGGCTCTTTGCGGGATGGCAACGGAAGATGGAGTGGGCGCTTCGGCTTGTCGGGAATTTGGCCACGAAGGATTTGCGCGTTGCGCGCGCGCCGGTGTGGATTAACAATGGCGCCGTCGCGTCATGCAATTCTGGTTTTGCACTCTGATTCTTCTACTGGCCGCCACCGCGCCGCTGCGCGCCGCGAGCCGGGAGGAAACGCGCGCCTTTGACGCGGCGAACAAGGCCTTTCAAGACAACGGATGGGCGCGCGCGGAACGCGAGTTTGGTGAATTCCTGCAACAATTCCCCAAATCCGACCGGCGCGCCCAAGCGGCGTTACGCCAAGCGCAGGCTCGCTGCAAACTGGGGGATTATCGCGGGGCTATCACCTTGATCGAAGCCGAGCGATCGGAAGCGGGCGCGTTGGCGGACCAGTTCGCCTACTGGCTGGGAGAGGCCCAATTTCAGAGCACCAATTACACCGATGCCGTCGCGGCTTTCCATGCTGTGATGCGGGATTTTCCGGAATCCAAGCTGCGTTTGGATGCCAGCGTGCGCGAAGCGGATGCGTGGGCCAAGTTGGGTGACTGGGAAAAAGTCGAGTCGCTCCTCGGCGGGACGAAGGCCGCCTTTTCGCAACTGGCCGCGGCATCGCCCCGCAGCGAGGCGGCGGCCCGCGGATTTTTATTGCTTGCCGAAGCACGCATGAACCGCGCCGAGCCCGCCACCGCCGAAGCCGCCTTGCGCCGACTGGACGGCGTGCCTCTCGCGCCCCTGCTGGCTTGGCAACGCGAGTATCTGCTCTGCCGGATGTTTTTGGCCAGCCGCCAGCCGGAACCCGCCCTTGCCAGCGCCTCGAATCTGGTGGCCCTGGCGCGCGCTACAACTCAAGTGGCGTTGCAGGCGCAAAGTGTGGCGTTGCAAGCCGAGGCGCTGGAAGAACTGGGACGGCTGGAAAACGCGACGGCGGTTTACGCGCTGAATCTCGCGCCGGAAGTGCCCGTTGAGTGGCAACGCCCGGCACTGCTCAAAATTGCGGAACTGGCGCTGGCGCGCGGTCGCGTGGCTGAAACAATCCAGTGGTTGACATCCTTCCTCGAACAACACACGAACAGCCCGGCTGCCGATCTGGCCTGGCTCACACTCGGGGAATTGCAGCTCAAGCAATACGTCACCGCCTCTGGCGCCGCCACCACGAACGTCGCCGCACCGCCGGGGTTGGCCTTAGCCCTCGCCAACTTTGACATGGTGCTGTCCCGTTTCCCGGATAGCCCGTGGCGCGGGCAGGCTCAGTTGCGGCGGGGATGGTGTTTCTGGCTGACCACCAACCTGACGGAAAGCGCCCAGGCGTTCGCCGCCGCCGCGGCCGAGTTGCCGCCCTCCTACGAGCAGGCGGAGGCGCGTTTCAAACTGGCGGATGCCTTGTATCAATTGAAACAATTTCCCGCTGCGATCAGTAATTATCAGGCGGTGGTGGCGGATTGCGAAAGGCAACCGGCTGTGCGCACGAACCTGTGCGAGCCGGCATTGTATCAATTGGTGCGCGCCGCCACCGATGCGGGTGACCTGGCCACCGCCACCGCGGCGGCGGAGCAGATTCTCGCGTGGTTTCCCGAAAGCTATCTGACGGAGAGCAGCCTGTTGGTTCGCGGTCAGGGGCTGGCGCGGCACGGGAATCCCGTCGCCGCCCGGCAGGTGTTCGAGAATCTGCGCCAGCGTTTTCCCGGCTCGCCGCTCACCGCGCAGGTTGAACTGGCCATCGCGCGCACTTACGAATTGCAACGGGACTGGTCAACAGCCGAGCAAGCCTACACGCGCTGGCTCGCCGCCCACCCGGCGGCGCCGGAACGGCCCCAGGTCGAATATGCCGCGGCTTGGACCTGTTCCCGGGCGGGGGATGTCACCAACGCGCTGGCGCGCTTTACGCGATTCATCGAAACCTATCCCACGAATGCCCTGGCCCCGCAGGCCCAGTGGTCCGTGGCTGATCTCCATTTCCGCCGGCACGAGTTCGCGGAGGCCGAACGCAACTATCAGTTGCTGTTCCAGACGTGGCCTGGATCACCGCTGGCTTACGAGGCGCGCATGATGGCGGGCCGGGTGGCGTTCGCGCGTGAGGGCTGGTCCGATGCCATGCGTTATTTCACGAATCTTACCAGCGATTTGAATTGTCCCGCCGATTTGAAAGTGCAGGCGATTTTCGCCTACGGCGATGCCTTGCGGCGGGCGGAATCAACCGACACCAACAACGTGACCAATCTGAAAGAGGCCATTGGCGTCTTCAGCAAAATCCACGAATTAAACGAGACGAACGCGGCGGCGGCCCGGGCTTGGGGGGAAATTGGCAACTGCCGTCTGCAACTGGCCACGCAGGATGCGCAGTATTACGCGGAAGCCACCAATGCCTACCAAAAAGCGTTGGCCTTGCCCGCGGCGGACGTCGCCACGCGCAGTCAGGCACGGGTCGGGTTGGGGATCGTGGCGGAAAAACTGGCCGAACGCCTGCCGGCGGAACAGCGTCCGGCCCAGTTACGCCAGGCGCTGGATGCCTACCTGGATGTCTTTTACGAGAAAGACCTACGCCCGGGCGAGACGGCGGTTCCTTATTGGCTGCAACGCGCCGGTCTGGATGCTGCCCGGCTGGCCGAGACGCTTCAGGATTGGCCGCTCGCCATCCGGATTTACGAGCGGCTGCGCGAACTTTTGCCGCCGCTCAAGGCGTCGCTCGATAAACGCATTGCCCGGGCAACCGAACAACAGAAAACGGCGGCGCCGTGACCGATTCATCGCCGCGCGGTTCCGGGCTGTTCCCCGGCTTGACGTGTCGCCCGACCGATTTTAGTTTTTCCTCGAACCGGGGGAGCCAATCTTTTCCGAATTAACGTCGGAACAACGGCTGAGAGGGCGGTGTGGGAACGCCGCCGACCCCTTGAACCTGATCCAGGTAATGCTGGCGGAGGAAATGCAGTCGTCGGCCACTTTTCCTGAATCAAAACCGGCCTCGGTCCGGCGCGCTTTCGTCGTTGGACGCTGGCCGCGAGAGAAGAAGTATGATCGCGACCCAAGAATCGTTCGCTCCGCCCAGCCGCGAGCAACTGCCCGCCAGCCGGCGGATTTATGTGCCGGGTGCTTTGCATGCGGAGATCCGCGTGCCAATGCGCGAAATTCACCTGACCGCTACGAAATCGCTGGCAGGGACGCCCCTCCCCAACGAACCGGTGCGGGTTTACGACACCTCCGGTCCGTGGGGCGATCCGGAATTCCACGGCAGCGTGGAGCAGGGCTTACCCGCCTTGCGTCGCGACTGGATTTTGAAGCGCGGCGACGTGGAGGAATATGAAGGACGCCCGGTGCAACCGTTGGATGACGGTTATCTTTCTGAAGATCATCGCACTGCGGCGCACGCCAAACGGCAGGATGAAACCAGCTATCGCCTTGAAGGTCTTATTGCGCCACGCCGTCAGCCGCTCCGCGCCAAGCCCGGAAAAATCGTCACGCAACTGCAATACGCTCGCGCGGGCGTCATCACCCCTGAGATGGAATACATCGCCATCCGCGAGAATCTGCGCCGTGCGGAATGCGGAATTCAGATTGCGGAATTGAGCCATGACATTGCAAGGAACGATTTGAACAAACAACACGCGGGCAGCGCGCAACATTCCGCGCTCCGCACTCCGTATTCGGAATTTACCCCTTCGGTATTTTCGCGTTTTCCGCAGCGCATCCCGGCTGAGATCACGCCCGAATTCGTCCGCTCCGAAGTCGCCGCCGGCCGCGCCATTATTCCCGCCAACATCAATCACCCGGAGCTTGAGCCGATGATCATCGGGCGCAACTTCCTCGTGAAGATCAACGCCAACATCGGCAACAGCGCCGTCGCGTCGAGCATCGAGGAGGAAGTCGAGAAAATGCGCTGGGCCACCAAGTGGGGCGCGGACACCGTCATGGACCTCTCGACCGGCAGGAACATCCACGCCACCCGCGAATGGATTTTGCGTAACTCGCCCGTGCCGATTGGCACGGTGCCCATTTACCAAGCGCTGGAGAAAGTGAATGGCCGCCCGGAAGCCCTTACCTGGGAAATTTTCCGCGACACCCTCATCGAACAGGCCGAGCAAGGCGTGGATTACTTCACCATTCACGCCGGCGTGTTGCTGCGCTTCGTGCCGCTCACGGCCAATCGCATGACGGGAATTGTTTCGCGCGGCGGCAGCATCCTGGCCAAATGGTGTCTCGCGCATCACAAAGAAAATTTCCTCTACACCCACTGGGACGACATCTGCGACATCATGGCCGCGTATGACGTTTCCTTCAGCATCGGCGACGGCCTGCGACCCGGCTCGATTGCCGACGCCAACGACCAGGCGCAATTCGGCGAACTCGAAGTGCAGGGCGAACTCACCAAACGCGCGTGGGCCAAGGGCGTGCAAGTCATGAACGAAGGTCCGGGCCATGTGCCCATGCACCTGATCGAGGAAAACATGGCCAAGCAACTCGAATGGTGCGGCGAAGCGCCGTTCTACACGCTCGGCCCGCTCACCACCGACATCGCGCCCGGCTACGACCACATCACCAGCGGCATCGGCGCGGCGATGATCGGTTGGTATGGCTGCGCGATGCTCTGCTACGTAACGCCCAAGGAACACCTCGGCCTGCCGAACAAGAAAGACGTGAAAGACGGCGTCATCGCCTACAAGATCGCCGCGCACGCCGCCGACCTGGCCAAAGGCCATCCCGGCGCGCAATACCGCGACAACGCGTTGAGCAAGGCGCGCTTTGAATTCCGCTGGGAAGATCAATTCAACCTCAGCCTCGACCCCGTCACCGCGCGCGAGTTCCACGACGAAACCCTGCCGCAGGAAGGCGCGAAGACTGCGCACTTCTGCTCCATGTGCGGCCCGCACTTCTGCTCGATGAAGATCACCGAAGACGTCCGCAAATACGCCGCCGAACAAGGCGTCTCCGAACAGGAAGCTCTGCAAAAGGGAATGGAAGAGAAATCCCGCGAGTTTCAAGAAAAGGGTGCGGAGCTTTACGCAAAAGCATAGACTTCGCGCATGGCCTCGGTAACCAAATATCCAGAACCGAAAGAAGACGACGGTGTTCTTTTGCGGCTGCGCGAGGATTACGAGCAAGCGGTGCTCGATTTGTTTGAAGCCGGCCAAGAGACTAAAGAGCTTCGTCCCGCGCTTGATGTTGTCGGCCATACTTCCAACTTTCTCGACAACATGCGGCTGCCGATTCATCGGTGGTTTCGTTACAGCGCGGGCTTTTCGGCAGAGTGGGTGAAGTGGTTGTTGGCGGAACGTGACGGCAACGAACTCCGCGTGCTCGACCCGTTTGTTGGTTCGGGAACAACCTGCCTGGCGTGCGATGAGATGGGCATTCCATCGCTTGGAATTGAAGCTCATCCGTTCGTGCATCGCGTTGCTAAAGCCAAACTCAGTTACACCACTGACCCGGAGCGGTTCGTCGCCAAAGCTGAGAGAGCTTTTGGCTTTGCTCGCAAGGCGGCGGCGGAGACAGACCATTACCCCGAAATCATTCAGAAGTGCTACGGCGCGGAGACGCTTGGCTATCTGGATCGTTTCCGTCAGGCAGCGGAAGCGGAGCAGGACGGTTCGCCCGAAGCCGAATTGCTTTGGATGGCGCTCGTGTCCTCGTTGCGCGTCGTGTCCGAAGCAGGCACAGCACCTTGGCAATATGTGCTGCCAGGCCGTCGCAAGACCGTGCCACCGTCGCCAGAAGTTTCGTTGCGCAAAGCGGTGCAAATGATTGCCGCCGACATCCGCTTCATGGCGCGGCGGGCGCAGCCGCTCGCAAAGTTGCAGGTGGACGACGCTCGCAAGTGCGCGACCGTGGCCGACGGTTGGGCTACCCTCGTCATCACCTCGCCGCCTTACGCAAACAACTACGATTACGCCGACGCGACCCGATTGGAGATGGCGTTCATGGGTGAGATTCGTGGTTGGGGAGACCTTCAAGAAACGGTGCGGCGGCATCTCGTGCGCGCCTGCTCGCAACACGTCCCGCCAAACTCCGTGAATCTCGACTCGATTCTGGAATCAGCGGAGCTCGCGCCGATTCGTGACGAGATTGTCCCGGTCTGTCGTGAGCTATCGTCAGTGCGCCTGGAGCGCGGCGGCAAGAAGACCTACAACAATATGATTGCCTGCTATTTTCTCGATTTGGCTCAGACATGGCGGGCTCTCCGTAGAGTTTGTGCCTCGCCTTCGGAAGTCTGCTTCGTCATCGGCGACTCCGCGCCGTATGGTGTTTACGTTCCAGTTATCGAATGGTTTGGCAAGCTGGCAACGGCAGCGGGATTTGAGTCGTGGACGTTTGAAAAACTCCGCGACCGAAATACCAAGTGGAAGAACCGCAAGCATCGCGTGCCGCTCTGCGAGGGACATTTGTGGGTTCGCGGATAGGGAGAATGACATGGCTGAATCACTTGCACATCGCTGGGGGCAAATCATCGGAGACGGCTTCGAGATGTTCGTCCGCAACATTCTTGGCGAAGTCGCGCAACGTCACGGCCTGTATCTCGACTTCAAGCGACCGCGCAATGCTCGTGGCGGCCAAGGGAAGGTGACGTGGCAGGACGGCTACGGAAACAAGCACGACCTCGACTACGTTCTGGAGCGCGGTGGAACTGAGGATACACTTGGCGTTCCCATCGCTTTCATCGAATCGGCATGGCGTCGCTACACCAAACACTCGAAGAACAAGGCGCAGGAAATCGAAGCGGCCGTGATGCCGATTGCTCTGACATTCTCTCGCCATCAACCGTTCTGCGGCGCGGTGCTCGCGGGCGAGTTCACACGGAACGCCCTGCATCAACTGGAGTCAAAGGGTTTTGGTGTCCTGCACATTCCCTACGACTCCATCTTGGCAGCGTTCAGGGAACTTGGGATTGATGCATCATCGGAAGACGGCGTCGGCGGCACAACCGAGGAGCAGTTTCGGGAGAAGATTGCGAAATGGGAATCGCAGCCGCAACCGCAGGCAACCAACCGGCTGCTGGCGAAACTTCATGCACTGCATCAGCGTGAGATCGCGGATTTCAAGCAACGACTCGAAGCGGCGCTCACACGTCAGGTTGCTTCGATTCGGCTGACTGTGTTGCGCGGTCATTCCGTTGAGTGTTCTGACGTCGCAAGTGCGATTGCCTATTTGATTGAGGAAGAAAAGTCGTATCGGTTGCGCGAGGATGGCGACCAGCGGGAAGCGTTTGAAGTCCAGGTCCGATTCAACACGGGCGCGAAGATTGACGCGACTTTTCCCAAGCGCGCCGAAGCGATTGCATTTCTCCGCAGCTTTTCTTGAACCAACCATGCCATTGAGCGAAAAATCCCGCGCCATCTTGCAAGCCATCGCCAAGGGGCACACCTACGAGCAAATCCTCGTTCAAGATTTGGCATGGACTTATCACGACATCTTCAAAGCCGCAGCAGAAGCACTTGAAACCGAGCCCGCGTCAAATGACGGAAAAAGCTACAGCGTGGAGGTGATTCGGCACGAACATCCTCGCGCCTACGAAAAATGGAGTGCTGAGGAAGACAGTGAACTATCCAAGCTTTTCCGAAACGGGAAGAGCGTGAAAGAAATCGCAACGGTTTTGAACCGACAGGGCGGTGCGATTCGCAGCCGGTTGGCAAAATTGAACCTTGTTGCGCCGGCTTGAAACACTTGACCGAGTTCACGGAAGTTTTTACGCGAGTTGAATTTGAAAAGTTTTGCCCAAGTTGAATTGAATCATTGCCATCGTCGCGACGGCCTGCGTCCCGGCTCGATTGCCGACGCCAACGACCAGGCGCAATTCGGCGAACTCGAAGTGCAGGGCGAACTCACCAAACGCGCGTGGGCCAAAGGCGTGCAAGTGATGAACGAAGGCCCGGGCCACGCGCCCATGCACATGATCGAGGAAAACATGGCCAAGCAACTCGAGTGGTGCAGCGAAGCGCCGTTCTACACGCTCGGACCGCTCACCACCGACATCGCGCCCGGCTACGACCACATCACCAGCGGCATCGGCGCGGCGATGATCGGCTGGTATGGCTGCGCGATGCTCTGCTACGTCACGCCCAAGGAGCACCTCGGCCTGCCGAACAAGAAAGACGTGAAAGACGGCGTGATAGCCTACAAAATCGCAGCCCACGCGGCGGACTTGGCGAAGGGACATCCGGGAGCGCAATACCGCGACAACGCCATTTCCAAGGCCCGGTTTGAGTTCCGCTGGGAAGATCAATTCAACCTGTCCCTTGACCCGGTGACAGCCCGGGAGTTCCATGATGAAACACTTCCTCAAGACGGGGCTAAAACAGCTCACTTTTGCAGCATGTGCGGCCCGCAATTCTGCGCCATGAAAATCACGGAAGACGTCCGCCAATACGCCGCCGAACAAAGCGTGACTGCCGAAGAAGCGCTAAAGAAGGGAATGGAAGAAAAGAGCAAGGAGTTTGTCGAGAAAGGCGCGGAAATTTACGCGAAGGCGTAAACTTGGCTTGGCGCTTAATTGGATATCAGATATTTCTGAATTGCGATGAGTTGCTCCAAACACGCGTTCGAATCATGGCTTTCGGTTCACGAAGAACAGCTCGATGGTGTGTTGGTTAGTCCGCCGCCCTTACCTTGGTCGGAATTCTGGCTTAACCCACGGCGATTGCGCGGTAGCGACTTCTTGATGCGGTGGTCTCAGGGCGTTTGGAGTGAGAAGCGGCTGATTAAAGCCATTAACATTACCAAAGAATTTTGGGCTATTCCTTTCGGTCCAAGCGGAACAGCTCCGACAGGAAGCGTCAGGAAGTTCGAGCTTTATTTCGAACGGTTGGAGGCGGCAGGACTTGGCCAAATCAAAAGGCCAGACTTGCTGCTCTTTCGCGCTGCAGACAAGACAAGGATCGAACGGGCGATTGCCAAAGTTGGCGGTGTATCTGAACTCCCTTTCATCGCGGAGGACGACAAGCGAATGGCGGCAATCTTGGATCGTGCCTTGCTTGCTGTGGAATGTGAGAACAGCCTTTGGCGAGCGCACAGGATGCCGGATTATTCAACTCCTTTGCGGCCTCAAAGACGATTGGGCGGCAATCTTGGTTTGAGAAAGGGGGCGGTTCTTCCGACGATAATTATCAAGGGAGAAGACCGCCAACCTCTTCGGCGATGGCAGGCGAAGCACGGCGTCTCGATCCACATCTGGCATGTGTTTTTCGATGCCGCTTATGGCCTATCGTTTGACCGCGCTGAAGAGTTGATTGCTGAAAGGTTGACTGAACCGACGATTCAGACTTTTCAAGCTCCGGGTGGGGCCACCACAAGGAAAACGATCTTCAAGCACTATTATCATTACGGTTATCCGCTTGGCGAAAGCGTAGAAGAACCGCGACTGTTACCTAGGTTTGTTGAAGACAAAAACGGCCACATCCTCCCCTACGTCACATTCGCTGGCGGTCGTTTGCAGTTGTCTGAGCAGGCGTTGCAGATTCTTCGCGAGCTTTCGGATAGGAGGAGAAAACGCAAGAGCAGGAGGAGCAAATGAAAGAGGCTACGGTCATTGACCAGCACGCCCAGGTTTTACCGAGCTCTGGCCCGAAGCGTGAAGCCCTGCGGGAAAAAGGACAGTTCTGGACTCCGTTTTGGCTAGCCAAGGTGATGGCTGCTTGGGTTACAGAGTTGCGTCCCAAGACTCTGTTCGATCCGGCTGTTGGGCCCGGAACCTTTTTCGGGGGCGCACGCGCAGCGGGCTACACCGGTCGTTGCGAGGGATATGAATTACACGAAATTTCGTTCGATGGCGACCGGCTGGGACTGTCTCCGAATGATCTCAGCAGGGTTGTTGTCGGTGATTTCATTGGCGCGCAGTTGAGTCGCGCCTTTCCGGCTATTGTTTCAAATCCTCCATACATTCGGCATCATCGTCTCTCGGATGAGCGAAAAGCAGAATTGCGCCAGATCGCTGAGAGGGTCTTGGGATTTTCGTTGGATGGCCGCGTTGGGCTACACGTTTATTTTTTGCTGAAGTGTTTGGAGTATCTTGCCTCTGGCGGGCGGCTTGCCTTTCTACTGCCTGCGGATGTATGTGAAGGAATTTCGTCGCGACCGTTCTGGAATCGGCTGTGTGAGCGATTTCGCTTGGAGGCGGTTTTGACCTTCGACGAATCAGCCGCTCCTTTTCCGAAGGTGGATACCAATGCGATGGTTTTCCTGATCTCAAACAATACGCCTCTGGATTCCATCCGCTGGATTCGGGTGCGAAAGAGGGACAGCGAAGCCATCGTTCGGTCACTTCGGAACATGAAAATTGAAAACCGCGACAATACAGCGCTCACATGCTATAAGCGGAAATTGACCGAAGCTCTGGCTACGGGGCTGTCCAGACCACCGCGAACTGCATTGTCTCACGGCACTCCATTATCACATTTTGCTCGCATCGTTAGAGGAATCGCTACGGGAGCGAATGAGTTTTTCTTCCTCACGAACGAACAGATCACCGAATTCGGTCTGGAGAAGCGCTATTTTGTCAGAGCAATCGGAAGAACAAGAGATTGCCGAGATGATACCCTGCGAACCTCAACCTTGGCTGCTCTTGAAGCTCAAGCTCGCCCCACGTGGCTGCTCAACCTTGATGGCACTCCCAAAGAGCGTTTGCCGACGCGGCTGCGATCTTACTTGGTCGCTGGTGAAAAGCAGAAGTTGAACGAGCGCGCCCTGATTCAAGGTCGTCGGCCTTGGTATAAGATGGAGCGGCGGACCCCCCCACCGATTTTATTCGCTTACCTTGGTCGTAGGGCTTGCCGTTTCATCCTGAACGAAGCCAGGGTTGTCCCTCTCACCGGTTTTCTGTGTGTCTATCCGTGGGATACTCGCCACGACGCAGTCCGGAAGTTGTGGCGTGCTTTGAATCATCCAGCTACGCTCGAAAACCTGGCATTTACTGGAAAATCATATGGCGGCGGCGCGCTGAAAGTTGAACCCCGCCAATTGGACACGTTAGAAATCCCAAAAGCGGTCTTGCAGGAAGTTGGCTTGGAGCCGCCAGTTGCGACTGAGTTGCTTTTGCTGGAAGAACCAGCAAGCCTGCCTCCGCGTCGGTCGGTACAGAAGAGCGGCAAAATGAATTCTACGAAGGGATTTGGCCCAACCGTAGATAAAAGGTCCCGCTTGAAAAACCCAGCTTCAGGCCGCGCATGACATTTCATTTTTATTGGTGACGGCCTGCGTCCCGGCGCGATTGCCGCCGCCAACGAGTCCTTGCAGACGGCCACCAAGCAATTCGCCGAGTTCGAAGTGGAGGGCGAACTCACCCAATGCGCGTGGATCAAGGACGGGCAGGGTAGCGCCGACGATCTGCCTCAATCAAAATTCACCATCTGATTGCGCAGCGATGGCGCGGCGCATACAATTCCGGCCATGAATCTGATTTCCGAAACCCAACCCGGCGGTGGCGTTCCACTCTATCAACTCAAAATCACGCTCAAATGGTCGAAACCACCCATCTGGCGGCGCGTCGTCGTGCGAGCCGACATGACCCTGGATCGTCTGCATGACATCATTCAAATCGCAATGGGCTGGACGGACAGTCATCTGCACCAGTTCATCGCTGGTTCAGGTGTTTCCCGCACGTACTATGGCCGGCCAAACCCGGAGTTTGCCGACATGGGTAGCGAGATGTTGAATGAGAAGCGTTACAGCGTGGCCGATCTCGCGCCGACAGCGAAACGGAAGTTCATTTACGAATACGATTTCGGCGACGGCTGGGAGCACGATGTCGTGGTCGAAAAAATTTTACCGCCCGACCCGGCGTTCAAACATCCGATGTGTCTTGCGGGCGCGAATGCCTGTCCGCCGGAGGATTGCGGTGGGATTGGCGGATATTACAACCTGCTGAAAATTCTGCGCGACCCGCAGCATCCCGACCACGCGGATATGAAGGATTGGATTGGCGGCGATTTGAACGCGGAGGAATTCAGCGTGGAAGGCGTGAATCGGATTTTCAAACGGCTCAAACCATGAACATCGCGCCCGCTACGATCACATCACCAGCGGCATCGGTGCGGCGATGATCGGCCGGGTGCGAGCCGCACGGGCCACCGGCCGCGCGATGCTCTGCCGCGTCACGCCCAAGGAATATCTCGGTCTGCCGAACAAGAAAGACGTAAAAGACGGCATCATCGCCTACAAGATTGCTGCGCACGCCGCCGCCTTGGCCAAAGGCCATCCCGGCGCGCAATACCGGGACAACGCCATTTCCAAGGCCCGGTTTGTGGAAAAGGGTGATGAAATTTCCGCCCCTTGCCTCATGAAGAAATGCCCGAGCGATGCGGACGGGAGCGGGATCGTTGCCTCAATTAAAAGGGCCTCCTGATCTTTTGGATTTTGAACCAAATGTACACGAACAGGAGATCACCTCCGTGTTCCCCTGGACCGGTCTGGATTCGCCTCTGCTGTGCTTGGACCGATCCGCGCCGGGCAAGGCCTCTCTTTCTGTTCAGGATTTTTTGGACGCTGGTTCCCTGACTTCGTCAAGGCAAACGGAGCCAAAGACGCGAATTGCCCGTGCTGCAGCCCTTTCTTGCGGCGGGTGTTCTGTGGCCAATCCCCCCACGGGGGGCACGATGTCCTCAGCCTTTCCCAAAGGCATCAAACTTCCCTCTCGCTTTGGACCGGGGGCCGGGGATAACTTCCCGGCTTGGTTGTGATGGCACTCGATCGGTAGGGAGCTCCCGCAACCCGTGATTTTTGCGAATTGAACAATTCAGCTTTTTAACGGTTCAACGATTTATCGAATGACCAGTCAGCACATCCGTCAGTCGTTCCTCGATTTCTTCAAGTCGAAGCAACACACCATCGTGCCCTCCTCCAGCCTCATGCCGGACAGCCCGAACCTGCTGTTCACCAATGCCGGCATGAATCAGTTCGTCCCCATTTTCCTCGGCCAGACGCAATGTCCCTACACGCCCGGTCGCGCCGCGGACACGCAGAAGTGCATCCGCGCCGGTGGCAAGCACAACGACCTCGAAGACGTCGGACTCGACACGTATCACCACACGTTTTTCGAGATGCTGGGCAACTGGAGCTTTGGCGATTACTTCAAGCGGGAAGCCATCGAGTGGGCTTGGGAACTGGTGGTCGGCAAATGGAAATTTCCGCCGGCACGGCTTTACGCGACGGTGTTCTGTCCGTATCTCGGCGAACCGGGGTGGGAGAAAAAATGGGCCATCGAACTGGAACAGGTGCTCGCGCTGACATTGACCTCGCGCACGTTCATTGCGCCCGATCCGAATGCGTCGCCGTTCGAGGTGTCCGATCAGGAAGCGGCCTTGTATTGGGCGCGCCAGTTCATCGCGGCGCAATTGGACCCGAAGGCGCACATCATTCCAGGCAACAAAAAAGACAACTTCTGGATGATGGGCGAGACCGGTCCGTGCGGTCCGTGTTCGGAATTGCACGTGGACCTCACGCCTGCCGGCGACACGAAGGGCGCGCTCGTCAACAAAGGCAGCGCGGAGTGCATCGAAATTTGGAATTTGGTTTTCATTCAGTTCAACGCCAACCCGGATGGCTCATTCGCGCCGCTGCCGGCCAAGCACGTGGACACGGGCATGGGTTTCGAACGCGTCACCAGCATCATCCAAGGCACGAAAGGGCTGACGGATTTTGCCAACGCGAGAATCTCCAATTACGAGACGGACATCTTCCGCCCGATTTTCGACGAGCTGGAGCGGTTGTGCGGCAGGAAATACGGCAGCACGCTGCCGGGTCGCGGTACTTTCGGGGGAGCACACGCGCCCCAAACGCAAATTGAACAGGAAAAAATTGACATCGCGTTCCGGGTTATCGCCGACCATATCCGCACGCTGGGGTTTGCGATTGCCGATGGCATCCAACCCGGCAACACCGATCGCAATTACGTGCTGCGCCGCATTCTGCGTCGAGCCGTGCGATACGGCCGCTCACTCGGTTTTCGGGAACCGTTTTTCTACAAACTCGTGGACGTGCTTGCTGACACGATGGGCGACGTCTTTCCCGAAATTCGGGAGCGCAAGAAAAATGTCCAGGACGTCATTCGCACCGAGGAAGAAGCCTTCAACAAGACGCTGGATAAGGGTATCGCCCTCTTTAACGAGGAAGTCGAAAAATTGGTGGGAAGCGCCGCTATTGGTTCGGGTGGAACAGGCTACCAGCCTGTTCCGACGGGCAACTTGCCTGTCGGTGCGCCAGGAGCAACTTACTCGAAACGCAACCTGCCGCATTTCGAAAAACCTTGGGCGATTTACGCCGTTAATTTCCAAACCTACGGTGGCAGAGAACTCGCGCCTGCGGCTCGAGATATTGTATTCGATTGCATCCTGCACTGGCGCGAAAGTCGTTATCGCCTGATTGCCGCCTGTGTAATGCCCGATCACGTTCATTTGATCATCCAGCCGGGGATCAAGGAGAAGGCAACAACCGGAGAACCAGTCTTTTGGTCATTGACCGAAATTCTCCATTCGATCAAGTCGTTCTCGGCAAAAGAGATCAACAAATTAGATAATACTTCGGGAACGCTTTGGCAGGTCGAGCGTTTCGACCGTTTCCTTCGCTCCGATGCCGAGTTACAAGAGAAGTTTCATTATATTTGTAAAAACCCATGGACGGCCAAAATCGTGGACGAACGGACGCCGTATCGGTGGTTGTGGACGCAGGACATTGAGGCCGCTCAACCCTACATCCCACCTTCCTCTTTGCCTTACGCTTCGACGACTGGGCAGGTTGCCCAGCCGAACAGGCCAGTGGCCTGCTCCACCCAAGCCACAGCCCAACCCGCTCCAGACGGAACGAGCAACCTGCCAACCGCCTCGTCACAAATCTCGGGTGCCTTCGCTTTCAAACTTTACGATGAACAGGGTTTCCCGCTCGACCTCACTGAATTGATGGCGCGGGAGCGCGGTTTGACCGTGGACACGGCCGGATTTGAAAAATTGATGGAAGAGCAGCGCGCCCGCGCCCGCGCCGCGCAGAAGAAGGAAGTCATTGCGCTCTCGCAAATCGAAACCACCACGCCCACGCATTTCCTGGGCTACGAACATGCCCACATCGGGGCGGATGTGCAGGAAGTGGTCACACTTAAAAACAAAACTGCCGTCGTTCTGAACAACTCGGTTTGTTACGCCGAGATGGGCGGACAGGTTGGCGACACGGGCGAACTGGCGGACGAGCATCATGTCTGGCGTGTCACCAACACGCAAAAATCCGGTGATACCTGGTTGCATTTCATCGCTGGAACTGACGCGCCCCAGGTTGGTCAACACGTCACGGTGCGTTTTGATGCGGCGCGCCGGAATGCCATCCAGCGGCATCACACCGTCACGCACCTGTTGCATTGGGCGTTGCACGAAGTGGTCAGCAAGGAAGCGACGCAGAAAGGTTCGTTCGTCGGGCCGGACAAGCTGACCTTTGACTTCAACAGCGCCCCGCTCACGCCCGCGCAGGTGGCCGATGTGGAAAAACTCGTCAACGAACGCATCCTCGAAAATGCGGGAGTCAGTTGGACGGAAGTGCTGTTTGCGGAAGTGAAATCCCGCCCGGACGTGATGCACCTGTTCGGCGAAAAATACGGAGAGACAGTCCGCGTCGTTCAGATCGGTGGCCAGCCGGAAAAACTGGATGGCTATTCGATGGAGCTTTGCGGCGGCACGCACACACGCGCGACCGGCGAGATCGGTTTGTTCCGCATCGTCAGTGAGAACGCCATTGCCGCCGGGGTGCGCCGCATTGAAGCGGTGGCGGGATTGGAAGCTTATCAGAAAGCCACGGATGAAGTGACGCTCATCCAATCCCTGGCCAGCAAGATCAATTCGCCGGTTCACGAGCTGGGGAAAAAGTTGGAGGCATTGCTGGAGCAGCAGAAGACCTTGGAGAGACAGGTCAAGGCACTGCAACAAAGAGAAGCGGCCGGAGCCGCGCAGGCGTTGCTGGACAAGGCGACCCGGATAAACGGAATTCCCGCCATCATCGAGCGGTTCGACGCGGAGGGCCAGAGCCTCCAAGACATCGTCAACGAATTGAAAGGCCGGTTTGAGGGGGTGATCCTTTTGGGCGGCGCCGCCCACGACGCTGTGGCGCTGGTGGCGGCTGTTTCCCCGTCCTTCACGGGCCGGGTGTCTGCCGGCAAGTTGATTCAACAAATCGCTCCCATTGTGGGCGGGAAGGGCGGCGGCAAACCGGACAGTGCCCGGGGGGGCGGCAAAGCGGTAGATAAACTGGACGAAGCCTTGAAGCAGGCGCGAACGCGATTGGCGGGCGAACCGGTTTCCGGATGAGCGCGCGTCCGGATTCCTGGCTGACGCCACACCAAGATAGACAAGGCCCCTTTCCAATTACCTCTTTGATTCCCCATGACGGACAAACCGAAAAACTCCCGTCGGCGACGCAAGGCCCGCCCGTCGGCGATTGAAATCCGCGAGATGCGGCTGGATGATTTGCCGGCCGTGTTCGCGTTGGGCCAGAAACTGTTCACCGCCGAGGATTTGCCGACGTTGTATCGGAGCTGGGATGATGACGTCGTGATGCAATTGTTCAGTTCCGATCAGGAAACCTGTCTGGTCGCGGTGGCGGATCAAAAGATCGTGGGCTTTGCCTTGGGCAGCATCATGGAAAAACCCCGCAACGCCTGGCGATACGGTTGGTTGGAGTGGCTGGGCGTGGATGCCCGCTACAACCGGCATGGCATCGCCACCCGGCTGCTGAACCAGTTGACCAGTCTGTTCATCCGCCGGCACGCCCGGATTTTGTTGGTGGACACGGACGAGGAAAACCACCCGGCCCTGGCATTTTTCCGTAAAAACGGATTCGGCCACGAACTGCGCCACGTTTATCTGTCCCAAAACCTCGATACCCATCCCGAGGCGATCGAACGCAAGGAAACCTGGCGGGACGACGAGGAGGATTGACCCGGGCCGGGGACGTGGTCCAAGGGCGCGCCGGGCGGCGGACAAAAATTGAAAAAATATTTGAATGTAGGGGCTGGAGATGTTATCTAATGAACACTATGAAAAAAATTGTTATCCTGCTTAGCGTGATGGCGATGTCGTTCGCGGTGTATGCCGGTGAAGGATGCGCCCAGAACAAGGCCGCTTGCTCGAAGGAGAAGGCTGCCGTCTGTTGTGACAAGGCCAAGAAGAGCGAATGCACCGCCAAGGCGGCAGCCAACAAGGAATGCTGCAAGGACGCGTGCCCGACCAAGGCCAATCAGACCGCCAAACGGAAGCAACTGAAGAGTCCCAAGGCTTCTTAAGCCTTTCCCAGCCTGCGCGCTGGAAGCATCAAGATCCCCGCATGGGTTAACACCCCCGCGGGGATTTTGTTTGGCGGAATTTTGCGAGAACGAAATTGCCGTCGCCTTTTCAACGGGAGATGTGCTAACGGTTCCCTCGTCGGTTATGGCGTCTCCCGTCACATGTCCGAAGGCCAAAACGTCGTCCGCTCCGGATTGCGTGGTCCGGGCCATTCTGAACACTTTCGCCCGCGAACCCAACCTCGAAGCCGTGACGGTGGATGCGCAGGCCCATACGGTGTCCGTGGCCACTTTGGGCCAAACGGATATGGACCGCTTGCGGCAACGGCTGATGGAGGCCCTCCAGCAGGTGCGTGATATACATGCGGGCGCACCCTGTGGCGCGGCGGAGGGGGATTGTGATTGTCGTCATTGCCCGGCCCCGTTATCGGCGGCGGAGTTGCGGCAATTCAACATCCACTGGGAAGGCGGTGTCACCCGGGTGTCGCGGGTGACCTGTCCCACGGCCCCCGCGCTTTGGCGTTGGCGCAAGCTCCCGTTGCCGCGGTTTGTCCAGCGCGAGGTGGAATTCGTTGAAGCCGGGGAACATCCCGGCGAATGGAGGTGGCAGTTGTTATGCGCGGGGCTGTGTGCGGGGTTCGGACTCACGGCGGCGGTCGTCACGGCGCGGGCGGGGGTGTGGGGTTTCCCGGGCTACCTTTTTTACGGTCTGGCTTATCTGGCGGGCAGTTGGTTTGCCGCGCAGGAAGCCTGGGAACGCCTGCGGCAGGACCGGGGACTGGACGTGCATTTCCTCATGCTCGCGGTCGCCGCAGGTGCCGCGGCCGTGCATCAATGGAACGAAGGCGTCATCTTATTGTTCCTCTTCTCGCTGGCGGGTGCGCTTGAGCACTATGCCGCGGAGCGCACCCGACGGGAAATCCGGTCGTTGTTTCGCGCCGCGCCGAAGGTCGCCATCCAGTTGGATGCGGATGGCCACGAGCGCGAGATTGCTGTGGACGCGATCCGCGGTGGCATGCGTCTATTGGTCCGGCCCGGAGGCCAGTTTCCCGTGGACGCGGAGGTCAGCAAAGGCCGGAGCGCCGCGGACGAATCAAATTTGACGGGAGAAGCTGTGCCCGTGGAAAAGGCGGTGGGCGACCGGGTGCTGGCGGGCACCATCAATCTCTGGGGCGCCGTGGAGATCACCGCCTTGCGTCCGGCGGCGGAAAGCGCGTTGCAAAAAATCATCCGGCTCATTGAGGAGGCGCAACGACGGAAAGCGCCGGCGCAACGATTCACGGACCGCTACAGCGCGCCCTACACCTACACAGTCATCGCGGGATCGTTCCTCATGTTTTTTGTCTGGTGGCTTGGGTTTGGGCTGGCCCCGTTTGTTTCTCCCCAGCCCGACCAGCCGGGTTTAAGCGCTTTTTACCGCACGATGACGTTGTTGGTGGTGTCGTCGCCGTGTGCTCTGGTGCTTTCGATTCCCTCGGCGGTGCTGGCGGCCATTGCTTGGGGGGCCCGGCACGGCATTTTGATTCGCGGTGGCGCGGCGGTGGAAAAAATGGCCGAGGTCAAAGTCGTGGCGCTCGACAAAACCGGCACCCTGACCACGGGCGACCTGCGGGTGGAAAAAATCGAAAGCTTTCCGTCGGGGCACGAAGCCGAGGTGGCGCAGTGGGCATATTCTCTCGAAAAACTTTCGGCGCATCCCCTGGCCCGGGCCATCACACGATACGGGAAACAGCACGGCTTGGCGGCCCGTGAATTCGAGCAGTTCGAATCCATCACCGGATACGGACTGCGCGCCAGAAACGGCGATACCGTTTATCTACTCGGCCGGCAGGATTGGGTGGAGGCGCAGGTGGACGACGGGAAATCTCTGTCCGCGCCGCCCGCCGAAAAATCGGCGGCTGCCGGTGCGTCGGAAATCTGGTTGCGCGCCGGGGCATTGCGGGGCCGGCTTGTGTTGCGTGACGCGATCCGGCCTCAAGCGCGCGAAGTGGTGGATGAATTGCGCCGGGAAGGGTTGCGTTGCGTGGTGTTGACGGGGGATCGTCCGGCGGCGGCCGATCATCTGCGCACGCAGTTGAACCTGGACGAAGTGCGGGCTGAATTAAAACCCGAGGACAAGGTGGCGGCGGTGAAGGCGCTCAGTGAAGGCGGCCAACGAGTGGCCATGGTGGGCGATGGAGTGAACGATGCTCCGAGCCTCGCGGCGGCACACGTGGGCGTGGCGATGGGCGCGCGGGGGGCGGACGCGGCCTTGGAACAGGCGGACGTGGTGTTGATGCATGACCGGTTGGAAAATTTCCTTGCCGCGTTCCGATTGAGTCAGCGGGCGCGGTGGATTATCCGGCAAAACCTGATCATCTCCTTGGGCACAGTGGTGGTGCTGGTGGGGTTTGCGTTGCTCGGGCGCATTCCGCTGCCGGTGGCCGTCATTGGTCACGAAGGCAGCACGGTGGTGGTAGTGATGAACAGTCTGCGGCTGCTCCTCGGCACCGGCATCCAGCGGCGGGAAGACAATCCGTCCCCGCACGATTGAAATGGAGCTGGCTCTGCTGGGTTTTGACTTGTTGCGCGTTTACGCCGATGCTTGCCGTCGCGTATGAGTATTGTGACCAAGGGCGGCGATGCCGGGTTGACGAGTTTGATGTATGGCCGGCGCATTGCCAAAAGCCATCCGCGCGTAGAGGCTTACGGCTGTGTGGATGAACTGAACGCTGCACTGGGCGTGGCGCGTGCGACGGCAACGCAACCGTTTCTCCGCAATCATTTGGCGCGGGTTCAAGAAAACCTCGTGCAATTGATGGGGGAACTGGCAACCGCGCCCGAGGATCTCGCGCGCTTTGGCCGGGACGGTTTTCAGGTGGTGACCCCGGAGTTGACCGCCCTGTTGGATCGGGTAATCGCGGAGATCGAATCGCAGGGCGTATCGTTCAAAGGTTGGGCGACGCCGGGGGCCACGCCGGCCGCCGCCGTGCTGGACCTCGCCCGCACTGTCTGCCGTAGGGCCGAACGCCGCGTGTGCGGCCTCTCGGAAGCCGGAGAACTCACCAACCCGGAAATCGTTGTTTATCTGAACCGGCTGTCGGATTTGTTGTGGCTCTTAGCGCGTTGGGCGGAGTCCCATGTGGCTGCGGAGTGACGATGCATGGTTCCTCCACGCGCCGATGGCTTTGGCATGGCGGCTTTCCGAGAAGCAACAGATTTCCGCTTTGCGGCAACCACGGCGTGTTTGTCTCCGAGGTGGAGAAGCGCGCCAGCGATTTGCGTGAATTTCCAATTTGAAGGGCGCACAACCGGCAGGTACGTTGCGTATCATTCGAAGTCACGAATGATTGTTAACACGATTGAGAACGGTAAACCTCCCGCGAGCGCCGCCCGCGAGTATGATGCACGCCGGTCGTTGTCGTGTGCCGCACCGTTGTGTCGGTGCGGGTTCTGTTGCCCAGACGAAGGGCCACGATTTCAGGCTGACTTGCCGGTGTTTGTCTCACCATGAATCCCGTTCAAATCGCCCTCGCCATTGCCATTGTCATCGCGGCGCTCGCCGGAGCGGCGGTGTTGTTGATGAAATCCTGCGCCCGAATGCCGGGAGAAATAGCGGAAAGTTCCGGGGAGGCGGTGGTGCGGACGGCGGACCAAGCCGCCCACAAAGCCGTTGACCTCGGGAAAAGGGTTTGGGATGGAGTGGGGCGGCGTCTTAACATTCGCCCCGAAATCCGCATTGATCGGGAGACGGAGATTGCCTTTGATCGCGGCGTCCTGGAACTCGTCACTTTGAAACGGGGTTTCACCCATGAGTACACGTGGGAAAACACCTGGTTGGGCAGCACCAAATCCATCCGCCTGAAAGGTTATTTCACCGCCTCGGTGGGCTTCGATCTCAACGAGCATTTTTATCTCAACATCCATTCGGAAAATCTCCGGGTTGACTTGGAGTTCCCGCCGCCCCGATTGCTCGCGTGCGAGCTGAATGATTACAAGGCCTTGGTGGAGCAAGGGTATTGGAACCGGCTTTCCGAAGCGGAACGGCATGAGGCGATCAACGCGATGATTGCGAGCGCGCGGCAGGCGATGGGCAGCAATCAAGAATGGCTGGCCGAAGCGAAACGAATGCTGCTGGAGCAGATCGGCGATGTCATCCTCCAAAACGGGGGGAACTTGGGCTTCGCGAATGACGCGCCTTTCCCGCAATTGCCGGAGTAAAATTTTACAACGACGCCCGCTCCGTCCGCCGCCGAAATACCACGAAGAGTTCGTCACCGTGGCGCTTTCGGCTCACCAGTTGAAACGACGCGGCGAAAGCAAGCGTCGGGAAACCCCGGCCTTCGGCAATCGTGGGCGCGCGGCGTCCACCAAAGATCAAGGGGCAGAGGGTGAGATGCACCTCGTCCACCAGTCCGGCGCGAAACATCGCCTCGTTCAATTCGCCGCCCCCCTCGCACAGCAGCCGTTTTACCTTCCATTGAGCGTGCAGCCAACGCAGTGCCGCGCGCAGGTTGACTTCCTGACGTCCGCAAATCTTGACGTCATCAGCCAGCGTCCGTAACTGCCGCAACGCGAGCGCGGTCGCCCGTTGTGAGGTCAGGATGATGATCGGGGAAAAGCGCTGGGTGAAAATGTGGGCGTCGGGATGGAGCGTACCGGAGCCGCTGACAATCACGCGCAAATTATATTCGGCCAAACCGCGGCGCAGACGTTGGCGACGGTATTTGGCCGCTCCCGGGCCAAGGTTAACCGGGGCGGAATCCACGGTGCGCGCGCCCGACATCACCGCGTCCACCGTGGCGCGCAGTTCCAGCAAATGAGCGTGATCGCGCGCGCTGCCGAAGGTCGAGACGGCGCGGTTCGCCGTTGCGATTTTTCCATCGGCGGTCATGGCCATGTTCACCAGCACAAAGGGGCGATCGGTGGGGACAGAAGCGGTGGATTTCATATAAGCGAATTCGTGCGGCGGGTGAAAATTATCCGATCAACATAGCATCGCCGTAGCTGAAAAAGCGGTAGCGTTCACGGATGGCTTCGGCATAAGCGCGTAAGACGAGGTCGCGTCCGTTGGTATTGCCGGGTGCGGCAAAAGCGCTCACCAGCATCAGCAAGGTGGAACAGGGTAGATGAAAGTTCGTCAGTAACACGTCCACCACCTGAAAACGGTACGGGGGATGAATGAAAAGACGGGTTTGTCCGCTTCCGGCCACCAAGCGTCCTTGCTGCGCGGTCGCCACACTTTCCAGCACGCGCACCGTGGTGGTGCCCGCCGCGATCACTCGCCGGCTCTCATGTCTGGCTGCATTTACGGCGCGCGCCGTTGTATCGCTGAGCACGAAACGTTCGGCATGCATGGGGTGCGCGGCCAGGGTCGCGGTTTTCACCGGGGCAAACGTGCCCAACCCGACATGCAACGTGAGATAATGCACCTCCACGCCGCGCGCGCGGATGGACGCCAACAATTCCGGCGTGAAATGCAATCCCGCCGTGGGCGCGGCCACGGACCCGGCTTCGGTGGCGAACACGGTTTGATAGCGTTCCTTGTCGTTGTCCAGCTTGTCGCCTGGACGGCGCAGGATGTAGGGCGGCAAAGGGACTTCGCCGAGCGCATCCAAGTCGCGCTTGATTTCGGGAGTGCCACTGAAGGAAAGCCGGCGGTGTCCTTCGGCGTTCGTGGCAATCACGGTGGCGATGATGCCGGTGGTTTGACCGGATCTATCGGCAACCGAAATGCGCGCGCCCTCGCGGGCCCGTTTTCCTGGACGCAGCATGACCCACCAGTCGTTGACCGCATTTTCCTCCAGCAACAACATCTCGAACCGCCCACCCGTCCGGGCATTGACGCCGGACAACCGCGCGGGGATGACCCGTGAGTTGTTCAATACCAGCACGTCGCCGGGCTGTAATTGCTCCAAAAAATCGCGAAACCGGCGATGGACGATCTGGCCGGAGGCCCGCCGCAGGATGAGCAACCGCGATTCATCACGCTGGGATGCGGGATGCTGGGCAATCAATTCCGGTGGCAGGTCGTAATGAAAATCCGCCGTTCGCATGTGACGAAAGAGTATCAGACGACCAAAAAATCTGAAATTAGAAATAACTAACGTCAAATCAGATGCTTAGGCAATTTTTACGCGGTTTTTTGGCCGACTAGAATCGGATTGTGAATAACTTTTGAATAAACTGCAAAAAATCTTGTTGACAGGAAGTGGGGGAAAGTGGTTAAAAGTGGGGCGCGGTGGGGCAATAGGAGTGCTCGAGTTGCCGCCGTGAATAAGTCGTGAACACGGACAACGTAGCAGATTGGACCTTTTACAACTCGTGCTACCGGCACGGAGTGGATGAAAAGCGTCGCGTGCAAGTCCCGGCCAAGTGGCGTCCGGAGGGCGAGGGCGCCGAGTTCACGTTGATCGTCTGGCCCAAAGAAAAAGTCGGGGCGTGCCTGCGGGTATTGCCGCCGAAAGAGATGGTGGAGTTGCTGCAGACGATTGATCAGATGCCCAACACCGATCCGAACAAGACGGTGCTCAAGCGGGTCATCGGCAGCAAGTCAGCGCAGGTGGCGGTGGACAAGGCGGGGCGGATTTGTCTGCCCGAGGAAATGGCGCGGGCGGCGGGCATCACAAACGAAGCCATGTTGGTCGGGTTGTTGGACCGTTTTGAGATTTGGAGTCCGCAGCGTTATCGCCAAATCGAGGTGACGGACAATGTGCTGGCGCAGGAAGCATTCAAACTGATGGAGTGAGTGATGAGTCTGGGCCGATTGCTGACAACGGGAAAAGCGTTCACCAGCTTGCGCGATTTGCCGACATCCTATCGGATGCGGCGTGAGGCGTTGCTGCCGAAGTTTGGCGCCAAGCGAGATCCCTTTACCTCCGCCCCGCCATCGGTCTCCGAGACACAAGCGCCCCGCCCAGAAACAGCGGCACGACCGGAGTCACCCGCGCGTTCGGGAGGTTGGCTGTGGAAATGGCTGCGGCGGAAACCGCGCCCCACGAAACCGGAGAACGGCCGGCGGACGCCGCTGCTGAAAGTGGGTTCGAGCCGGCGGCTCCGCACACCGGTTCAAGGCGAGCTCTTGCTGAGCCAGGTGAAGGTGGCGCGCAACGATTTGATGGATGCGGATGGTCCGGGGACGACACGGGTGAACGGCGTTTCACTGTCCCGGGTGCCCGGGGCGGCACCGCTCTTGGGCGGAGCCAAGGCGGCGAGCCAGGCGCTGGATCGGCTGGCCGAGCGCATTACCGGCACCCGGTTGCCTTGAGGGAAAGGTGAGGCCGATGGGCGATGGCTTCCTTTCTGCACCAGCCGGTGTTGTTGGCCGAAGTGATCGCCGCATTGCGGCCCCGGACGAACGGACGGTACGCCGACGGGACGCTCGGTGGGGGTGGACACGCGGCCGCCATCCTGAAGGCGAGTTCACCGAATGGATGGTTGTTCGGATGCGATCGCGATGGCGTGGCGCTGGAGGCGGCGCGGGAACGATTGGCGGAGTTCACGGGTCGGTTTGAACTGCGCCGGGGGAATTTTGCGGAACTGGCGGGCTGGGTGCCGGTCGGCAGTTGCGACGGAGTAGTGCTGGATTTAGGGGTGAGTTCGCCGCAACTGGACACGCCGGAACGCGGTTTCAGCCATCAACACGATGGTCCGTTGGATATGCGCATGGATGAGCGTCAAGGCTTGACGGCGGCCGAACTGGTGAACCAGGCCAGCGCGGAAGAACTGGCCCGGCTCTTTGCGGAACTGGGCGGCGAACGGCAGGCGCGGCGGTTCGCCCGGGCCATCGTGCGCGAGCGACCGTTGTCCACGACGCGGCAACTTGCGGGGTTGATTGAGCGGCTCGTGCCGCGCGCCGGGCGCCGGACGCATCCGGCCACAAAGGTTTTTCAGGCGTTACGCCTGGCGGTGAATGACGAGTTGGGTTCTTTGAAGCGCGGTCTGGCGGCGGGGTGGTCGCTGTTGAAGCCGGGGGGGCGCCTGGCGGTCATCACGTTCCATTCGCTGGAGGATCGCATCGTGAAACAATTCGGGCGGGATCTGGCGCGGGAGTACACCTTCCCGGGTCCGGTGGATGTGCCGGAACTGCGGCAACCGCGTCCGCCCGAAGCGCGTTGGTGGCAGCGGAAAGCGGTTGTGCCCGGAGCAGCGGAACTGGCCGCGAACCCGCGCAGTCGCAGCGCGCAATTACGGGTGTTGGAGAAGATTTGAAATGGCACGGAATCGAAGACATCAGGCCGCATCGGTCCGTTTCGGGCCGGCGGTGGCGGCGTTTCTGATCTGCCTGTTACTGGGCGGCTCGGGCGTGGGCTATGTCTGGCAAAAGAACCAGATCAAGGAACTGGGCGACGCGCGCAAAAAACGCGAGCAACGCCTGGCCGAGCTACAACGCAACAACGAGAAACTCCGCCGCCAACTCGCGCTGCTGCGGTCGCCGGCTTTTATTGACCGGCGGGTGCGCGAGTTGAATCTCGGTCTGGTGCCGCCGCTGCCCTCGCAGGTCTTGAGCCTGCCGGAGCCGGTGGCCGCCCCAGCGCCGGACGCGCCGCCGTCCGCCGCGCAGTTTGCCGATCACCCGCCGCGGGCGGGTTGAAGTCCATTTACCGCCGCCCGTGACGCCGTCGGATGAGGAACCGATCGCCGCGGGCGCGCGGTAACAATTTGAAAAACCGGCGGCCCGGGGCCGCCCCAAAACCAAAACATGATGCAACCATTTTTACCGCCGCCCGTGACGCCGTCGGATGAGGAACCGATCGCCGCGGGCGTGCGGTAGCTTTGTATGGCGCAGAAAATCCAATTCCGCCGCTGTCTGATACTGGCCCTGCTGTTGTGCCTGGGCTTTGTCGGTCTGGGCTATCGGTTGGTGGATCTCCAGGTGCTGCGCCATGAGGAACTGGCGGCCAAGGCGCGTTGGAATCACAAGCTCACGTCGTTCCGCGAGCCGCGGCGGGGAGACATTTTGGATGCCCAAGGCAACCCGCTGGCCACCAGCGTGTTCGTCAAGACGATCTGCGCCGATCCGTCCTTGGTGGGCGGCTGGCAACGGAAGATCGCCCAGACGCTCGCGCCCCTCTTGCAGGTTCCCGAGACGGAACTTGAGCAACGGCTGCAACCACGCCTGCGCCGTGAGGCCTCGGGAACGGTTATTACGAACCGTTACGTGGTGCTCAAGCGCAAGGTATCCGTGGAAACGTGGCAGCAAATCCAACAGGCCATGGCCGAACTGGATTTCGGGTTTGATATCAAACAATTACCCCGGGCCCAACGGACGTTCTATTACCTCCTCCGCCGCAAAGCGGTGTTTGCCGACTCTGTGGGTGACCAGTTGCGGATTTATCCCAATAAATCGCTCGCGGCGCACGTGCTGGGGTATGTGGGAACGGAGGAGCGGGATTTGGGGTACACCAAGCTGTTGGACACAGTGGGCCGGGATGGCATTGAACTGGCCTTGAACTCGAAACTCAGGGGGGTGCCTGGCTGGCGGGTGACCGAGACTGACAGCCGGCGTCGCGAGGTGGTGGCGTTGCGGGGACAGGATGTCACCCCGCGTGACGGCTTGAACGTGGTGTTGACCCTCGATTCTATGTTGCAACACCACTTGGAAACCGCCTTGGCGGAGGCCATGCAAAAGCACGAACCCATCAGCATCACCGGCATCGTGGTGCGCCCGCGTTCGGGGGAAATTCTGGCGATGGCCACGTTGCCCAATTTTGATCCCAACTGCCCGGGAGCCGTGTCCGCTGACGCCCGCCGCAATCGCATTATCACCGACATCATGGAGCCGGGTTCGACCTTCAAGATCGTGGTCGTTTCCGGGGCGTTGAATGACGGTGTGGTGCGGTTGCAGGATCAGTTCGACTGCGAAAATGGACGGTTCGCGTTCGCGGGGCGGATTTTGCACGACCACCATCCGTATGGCGTCATCCCCGTCGAGCGCATCATTGCCAAATCGTCGAACATCGGTTCGGCCAAAATCGGCATTAAATTGGGTGAGGCGCGGCTCCATGAATACATTCGTGCTTTTGGCTTTGGCGAGAAGACGGGCCTGCCATTACTCGGCGAAGTGTCCGGCTATGTGCCGCCGGTGAAGAACTGGTACAAGGTGTCTATTGCCCAGATTCCCATGGGTCACGGGCTGACGGCCACCCGCTTGCAAATGGTCATGGCCATGGCCGCGATTGCCAATGGCGGCGTGTTGATGCGCCCGATGCTGGTGAACCGGCTGGAAGATCGCCAGGGCAATCTGGTGGCGCAATACGCGCCGCAGGCGGTTCGGCGGGTCGTCAGCGAGGCGGCGGCCCGCGAAATGATCAAGGCATTGCGGGCGGTGACCCTGCCCGACGGCACGGCGGCCCAGGCGGCTTTGGAATACTACGATGTCGCCGGCAAGACGGGCACCGCGCAAAAAGCCGGACGCGGCGGTTACATGCCGGGCAAGTATTTCTCGTCCTTTATCGGGTTCTTCCCTGCGGACAATCCCGAATTGTGCATCTCCATCGTTTTGGATGAACCCCAGCACGGATATTACGGCGGCCAGGTCGCCGCGCCGGTGTTCCGTCAGTTTGCGGAACTCGCGGCCAATCACCTCAACATTCGTCCCGATAAAACTGAAGAACCAACCCCATCGGCTCAAATGGCCGCGCACCGACCGTGAACCCTGGATGATTTTATGAATGCATACTCCATGATCCCCCACCACTTGTTCGTCGCCGCTGTGGCTGGCAACCGGCGTTCGCGCCCGGCCCCCGGCGAATCGTGGCCCACCATTTTGGTCGAGCCTGCCGACCGGACTGCGGCTTGGCAGGAGGAGAAACGCCGCCGCGCGGCGCTCCCCGCCCTCGTGTTGCGGCCGATCTTGGCTCCCGGCGAAGAGCGGTTGGGCTGAAAGAGCCGGGCGCGGGAGACGGAATCTTTCCGCGGGGCCGCGCCCAATAGATCCACAGCATGAACTCTTCGACCAAGCCGCATCTGCTGGGATTGCTGGCCGGGCTGTTTCTGGCCGCCGCCCTGGTGTTATCCGCGCTGTTGGTGTCGCGCGCCTGGTTGAAGATCGCCGAGACGCAAAACATCGTGGTCACCGGCTCGGCCCGTCGCGCGGTGCGGGCGGACCTCGCCGTGTGGCGGGGAATGTTCTCGGTGGAAGCGGACACGTTGCTGGAAGCCCAACAGCGGTTGAAAGTGGATTTGGGAAAGGTTCAGGCCTTCCTGACGGCCGGCGGCTTCACCAATTCCATTTTTTCGCCGATCAACATTCAGGAATTGCAGGCCACGCAACGGGACGAGCTGGGGTTCATCCAGCAACGCACCTCGGGCTACCGCTTGACCCAAAATGTGGAGGTGCGCTCGTCTGACGTGGACCGCATCACCGAACTCAACCAGCAAAGCACGGTGCTGGTGGAACGCGGCGTTCTGTTCACGCCGTTGCCGCCTCAATATCTCTACACGCGCGCCGGGGAGGCCAAGATTGAGATGCTCGCGGAGGCCACGCAGGATGCGCGCGCGCGGGCGGAGCAGATTGCCGCCCAAGGGGGGCGGTCCCTGCAGACTTTGCGCGCCGCCCGGATGGGCGTATTCCAAATCACACCGGTGCATTCCAGTGACACCAGCGCCGAAGGACTCAACGACACCACTTCCCTGGAAAAAACCATTCTCTCAGTCGTATCCGCCACCTTTTCCCTCAAATAACTCATGGACGCCCGCCCGCTGAAATTCATCGCTGCCGCTTGTGCCGGGGAACTGTTACAAGGCGCGCCCGACACTCTGGCGACGCGGGTTTGCACCGATTCGCGGCAGGCGCGGGCGGGAGACGTGTTCATTGCGTTGCGGGGGGAACGGTTTGACGGGCACGATTTCGTGGACGATGTGGCGGCCAAGGGCGTTGTGGCCGTGGTGGTGGAGCGCGGAAAAATTCCTTCGCCACAGCTTCCGGCGGCGGTGATCGTGGTGAATGATACCCGGCGGGCGCTGCTGGATTTGGCGGCCGCCTATCGCGCCGACTTCAACCTGCCCGTCGTGGCGGTCGGGGGCTCCAACGGGAAGACGACCACCAAAGATCTTATCGCCTCGGTATTGGGAATGGGATTTTCCACGCTCGCCAGCGAGGCCAGTTTTAATAACGACATCGGCGTGCCGCTAACGTTGTTGCGGCTCGAATCGTCTCATCAACTAGCCGTGTTGGAATTGGGCACGAACCATCCCGGTGAACTCGCGCCATTGCTCCGGCTGGCGCAACCGCGTCTGGGTGTGATCACCAACATCGGCCGCGAGCACTTGGAATTCTTCGGTGATCTGGAAGGCGTGGCCCAGGAGGAAGGGGTCTTGGCGGAACATCTGCCGGCGGATGGAACATTGTTTCTCAATGGGGATGATGCCTGGTCCGAGGCCATTGCCCGGCGCACGGCGGCACGGGTGGTCCGGGTGGGGTGGGGCGAAGGAAACGACTGGCGCGCACGCGAGGCGCGGTTGACAGGTGATGGTGTGGCATTCCACGTGGAGGTGCCCCGGCCGGAACTGAGCGGTGAATATCAGTTGCAATTGCTTGGCCGGCATCAGATTACGAACGCTTTGTTTGCGCTTGGGGTCGGAGAGGAACTCGGTCTGGGCCGCGATGCTTTACGTCGCGGCCTGGCCGAATGCCCGCCGCCGCCCGGGCGGATGCGCCGCTGGGAACACAAAGGCGTGCAGATTTTGGATGACACGTACAACGCCAACGCGGACTCCATGGTGGCGGCCCTGCAAGCGTTGGTGGAATTGCCCTGCAAAGGCCGGCGCCTGGCGGTACTGGGCGACATGGCGGAATTGGGGACGCACAGCGACGCGGCGCACGCGGAAGTGGGGCGCCGCGCCGCGGAACTCGGCGTGGGCCAGTTGTTCGCCATCGGACGCATGGCCCCGATCATGGCCCAAGGGGCGCGCGCCGCGGGGTTGACGCGCGTCATCGAGTTTCTTGATGTGGAACCCGCCGCCGCCGCGCTGAAACATTTTGTCAAACCCGGGGATCTCGTGTTGTTGAAGGCGTCGCGCCTGACGCGTTTGGAACGGGTGGCGGAAGCTTTGCGGACCAATGGGCAGAAGTACGGATGATTTATTATCTCAGCCAGGCCTTGCAGGATTGGGTGGCGGAAACGGCATGGGCCGACCATTTGTCGTTCCTGCGCCTGTTCCGGTACATCACGGTCCGCAGCGCCGGCGCCGCAACGACGGCGTTGGTCTTGAGCTGGTGGTTGGGACCGAAAATCATCGCGTGGCTCCGGCAACTCAAGTTCGGGCAGGAATACGCGGATCGGGCCGAGGAAGCCGGCGACTTGAAAGCGCGGGTACTCAGCAAAAAAGGCACACCCACGATGGGTGGGTTGCTGATTGTGCTGGTGTTGACAGCGAGCACGTTGATCTGGGCGGCTTGGAATTTGTTTGTGGAATTGACCTTGTTGTCGGTGCTGGTGTTGTGCGGACTGGGGTTTTACGACGACTACGCGAAAATCACCCAACAAAGCGGCGGCGGCGCGCGGCCCGGCATCAAGCTCTGGGTGCAAGTGGCGCTCGCCTTGTTCATCGGGATTTACCTATGGCTGCTGCCCGATACCAGCAAGCTGATCACGGACATCATGGTGCCGTTTTACAAGTATCCGGTGTTAACCGGCGCGGGCGTGGTGGGGTTGATCATCACCGGGCTGGCGATTGTGGGCAGCTCCAACGCGGTGAACTTAACGGACGGACTGGATGGTCTGGCGATTGGTTGCACGCTGATCACCGCGTTTGTTTTCCTGGTGTTCACCTATGTGGCGGGGAATTTTCGCACCGCGGCCTATTTGCAGATTCCGTATGTCAACGGGGCGGGGGAGCTGACCGTGTTTTGCGCGGCCCTGATCGGCGCGGGCCTGGGCTTTCTGTGGTTCAACTGTCATCCAGCGCAGGTGTTCATGGGCGACACCGGGTCGTTGGCGCTGGGGGGCGCGTTGGGCATCATCGCCGTGCTGATTCATCAACCGTTCGTGCTGGTGATCGCGGGCGGGGTGTTTGTGATGGAGGCGGGCTCGGTGATCATGCAGCGGGGCTGGTTCCGGTACACCAAGCGGCGCACCGGCACCGGCCGACGCGTGTTTTTGATGGCGCCCATTCATCATCACTTCGAGAAAAAGGGCTGGTACGAATCGCAGGTGGTGATGCGGTTTTATATTTTGTGCATCTTGTTTGCGGTGCTGGCGTTGGCCACGCTCAAGATCCGGTGATAATCTGATACGACATGGCGCATTGGACCCATCAACAAATCCTCGTGCTCGGCCTGGGCAACCGGGGCCGCGCCGCGTGTGAGTTGCTGGTTCATCACGGTGCGCGGGTGACGGCGCTGGACGAGGCGGACACACCCGCCTTGCGCGCGACGGCGGCGGCCTTGCGCGCCCGGGGCGTGGACACGCGGCTGGCCGCGCGCGCGCTGCCCGCCACCCGGTTTGATTTGGCGGTGCTCAGCCCAGCGGTCATGCAACAGCATGATTTCGTCCGGCAATTGGTCGCGCGGGGCGTGCCGGTGACTGGCGTGTTGGAACTGGCCGCCCAACAGTTTCAATGTTTGACCATGGTCATCACCGGCACCAACGGCAAAGGCACCACTGCGGAGCTGGTGGAGCAAATGCTGCAGGATGCCCAGCGCCGGGTGATGCGGGCCGGGCACGGCGCGCGCCCGGTTTGCGACGTGGCGGACCACACGCGGGAGCTCGATTACCTCATCTTGCAACTGGGCGTGTTTCACCTGGAGACGGTCCAGTATTTCCGGCCGGCGGTGGCGGTGCTGTTGAATCTGGCGCCGGATCATTTAAATCGGTACGCGAGCCGGGAGGATTTCATCCGATGCGCGGCGCGGGTGTTCCGCCAGCAACAGGCGTTTGACTGGGCCATTGTGCAGAGTGAAGCCCGGGCGCAACTTCAGGCGCTCGGCATCCCGCTGCCCGCCAAGATCATTACTTTTTCCGCGACCGATTCCCAAGCGGACCTCTATCTGGATCGCGGCTTGTTGGTCAGTCAGTTGCCGGATTGGACCGGGCCGTTGCTCAACATGGACCAGTGCCAGTTGCGGGGCGTGCATAACGCCGAGAATCTGATGGCGGCGCTGGCGGTGGGCCGGGTGTTGCGCGTGCCGTTGGAAAGCATGGTGAACTCCTTGAAATCCTGCCTGCCCGGCGCGCACCGGTTTCAAGTGGTGGCGGAACGGAACGGCGTGCAGTTCATCAACGATTCCAAGGCCACCAACGTGGACGCCACCCAGAAGGCGCTGGTATCCGTGCGGCCCGGCGCCGGGGGACAGCCCAATGTCTGGCTGATCGCCGGCGGGCAGGACAAGGGACTGGATTTTCACGAGATCGGCCCGGTGTTGAACCAGCGCGTCAAACACGCTTTTTTGCTGGGCGAAGCCGCGCCCAAAATCCGCGCGGCGTGGGGACTTTTTACTCCTTGCACCGTGGTGGGTTCGCTGTTAGAAGCAGTAACCGAAGCGGTAAAACACGCCACGCCCGGAGACGTGGTTTTGCTGTCACCCGCTTGTTCGAGCTTCGATCAATTTCGAAACTACCAACAACGCGGCGAGTTCTTTTGCAACGCAGTGCAATCGTTGGGCGGAGCGGTCCCGGGCGACCCGCTCCCCGCCCGTGATTTTTCAGGGCCGGCAGCCGCCCCAACGGCGGCCCGTCGGCGCTCTTTGCCCCGGCGTTTGGTGAGGGAAAACTCCAGGGCAACCAAACCGAAGAAACCACCCCACAAAAACCCCCGGCGCCCGCCGCGCCAACTGCCATGAACAACGATAATCCATTGGTCCCCCAAAGCTCCTTGTTGGAGCAAAAAAATCAAAGCCGCTCGCGCGTGAAGACCGCCTTCTTCTGCGTGCTGGCGGTCCATGTCCTCGCCATTCTGGTTGCGCTCATCGCGCAGGGATGCAAGCGCGAACCCGCGCCGCTGCCGCCGTCGCCTGAGCCGCTCGTGCCGTTGTTTGACACCAGCAGCACGCCGGTGGTGGAACCCGCGCCTGTCGCGCCGGCTCCGGATTTGCCCCCGCCTCCTTACGGCGAGCCGGCGCCGCCGGCGCCCGTCGCACCGGTGGTGGTGCCGCCGCCGGAGCCCGTACCGCCCGCGCCTCCTGTCAACGAGCATGTGGTGGTATCCGGTGATTCCTTTTACAGCCTGGGTAAGCACTACGGCGTTTCGGCGCAGGCCATTGCCGATGCGAATCCCGGCGTGGAGCCGACGCGGCTGCGGATTGGCCAGCGCCTAAATATTCCCGCGCCGACGGGCCCGGCGGTTGGCGCGCCCGGCGGGATCCCTGATGCGGCCGCCGGTGAGCAGATTCATGTGGTCAAATCGGGTGATAATCTGACCAAGATCGCCAACAAATATGGTGTGACCGTCAAGGCCTTGCGATCGGCCAATCATCTGGTCACCGACCGCATCCTCGTGGGGGACAAACTAAAGATTCCCGGCAAGGCCCCGGCGCCGGCGCCGATTCCAGAACCGGCACCGGCCCCTCTGCCTTGAGAAGAAGTGAAGCGGACGACCCGAAGATCTCAACGGCGGCGTCCTGGTGAACTGGCCACAAACCCTCATGCTCAACGGCTGATGAACTGATTGCGATGAAGCTGGCTGTCACGATCTTGGTGACCTGCGTGGGGGCGTTGTTGGCGCTGGGGTTGGTGATGCTGTACAGCTCGAGCATGGCCCAAACGGGCGCCCACGACCTGGTCCGGCAATTGACGTGGTGCGCCCCGGGGCTGCTGGTTTGCGTGCTGGTGGCCAGTCTGGATTACACGCGATTGCGCGCGTTGGCCCTGCCCGCGTTTGTGGTGGCCGTGATTCTGCTTGCGGCGGTCTTGGTCTTTGGCGTGGTGCGGGGCAATGCCCGGCGCTGGTTCAGTTTCGGCGGCATGAGTTTTCAACCGTCGGAATTCTGCAAATTGGCGTTGATCCTCGCCCTGGCCTGGTACGGCGAGCGTTACCAACGGCACATCGGCACGTTCCGTTACGGCATTTTGATTCCTGGGTTTTGTCTGGCCGTGGTGCTGGCTCTCATATTTCGCGAACCGGATGTTGGGACCACCATCTTATTGGCGGCGCTGGCCGGGGGAATATTGCTGGTGGCCGGCGTGCGCTGGCGCTTCGTTTTGCCTCTCTCGCTGGTGGTGGCGGTGGGAGTGGGGATCTTTCTTTGGTTCGACGATATGCGCCGGAATCGCATTCTCAGTTGGCAGGATTTAGATAACTCCAAGGACGGAGTTGGTTACCAGGCGTATCAAGGAATGCTCGCGCTGGGATCGGGGGGGATATTCGGCCTGGGCTTGGGGGACGGGCGTCAAAAACTTGGGTTCATTCCCGAACACCACACCGATTTCATCTTCTCGGTGATCGGCGAGGAACTTGGTCTGGTCGCCACGATGCTGGTGGTGGTGGCCTTTGTCGCCATCGTGTTGTGCGGCCTCTATATCTCCCTCAATGCCCGGGAACCTTTCGGGTTGCTGCTGGGTTCGGGCATCACCTTTTTGATTGGCTTGCAAGCCTTCATCAACCTTGGGGTCGTGACCAGTGCCTTGCCGAACAAGGGATTGCCGTTGCCTTTCATCAGTTACGGCGGCTCCAGCTTGGTGGTCATGCTGGCCGCTGTCGGTTTGATGTTGAGCATCGCGCGCCACGCGCAGGTGCCGATTCGTCCTCCGGCCAATCCATTTGAATCCCCCATCGCGCCTTAAATCACATGCCCCGGACCCGCTCCCCACTGACTGTCGCGATTGCGTGTGGCGGCACGGGCGGGCATCTCTTTCCCGGCCTGGCGGTGGCCGAGGAACTGCGCCGGCGGGATTGCGCCGTCACGCTGCTGGTTTCTCCCAAGGCCGTAGATCAGCAAGCCGTGCAGGGGATTGACGACCTCACCGTGGTCACGCTTCCGGCGGTGGCATTTCAACGCGGTTCCCGGCTGGCTTTTTTCCGTGATTCCGTGCGCGCATATCGCGAGTTGCGGGCCGCCTGGTATCGCAGCGAAACTGCAGGGCTGAAAGCTGGCGCGACGCCCCACGCGGCGTTGGGTATGGGAGGATTTACGAGTGTGGCGCCGCTGCTGGCCGCCCGGCGGGGCGGCGCGACGACCTTTCTGCATGAAGCCAATGCGATTCCCGGGCGAGCCAACCGATTATTGTCCCGCATGGTGGATCAATCCTTCGTCGGCTTTCCCTCTGCGGGCCATCGCTTGCGCGGCCCGCGCGCCTTGGTGACGGGCACGCCGGTACGGTCCGTGTTCGTGGCGGCCGGACGCGCGCCGCAGTCGCAGACGACCCGGCGGTTGACTTTGGGATTGCATCCGGATCGTCCCGTGGCGCTGGTGGTGGGGGGCAGCCAAGGCGCGCGCGGTTTGAATGACGCCGTGCGGGCGGCTTTGCCGGTGTTGGCCCAACGGGCGCCCGAAATGCAATGGATCCATCTGACCGGCGCACACGATGTGGAGACCGTGAAGGCAGCTTACGCGGCTGCGCGGTTGACGGCGATCGTCCTGCCTTTCTTTGACGCGATGGATGTGGCTTTGGGCGCGGCCTCGGTATGTATCAGCCGTGCCGGCGCCTCGTTCCTGGCAGAAGTGACGACCCTGCGGGTGCCGGCGGTGTTGGTGCCGTTGCCGACCGCGGCGGATAATCATCAATGGCACAACGCGCGTCAGCTCGCGGCGGATGGGGCGGCTTGTTTGCTGGAACAGGCATGGGCCACGCCGGAATCGCTGGCGGGCGCCGTTTGTGGCTTGGTAAACAATCCAGCCGCGGCCGCCCAAATGCGCGCGGCCCAGGAGCGCTGGCAGTCGCCCCGCGCGGCCGCCGATGTGGCCGAGGCATTGCTGCGCGGGATTGCCAAACGTCAGCCTGTCAACTCGTCGTTGCCTTTATCGCCCACCGACAATGTTCCGGAAATTCATCCGGTTTTGAGCGCATGACGTCTGCCCTGCCCAACCGGATTGTCCACGCGCCCGGCGACCCCGATTGGCTGGCGGATCTCACGCGATCCCTCTCGCCGGAGACACGGTGGCGCCGGCAGGAACCGCTGGCAAAGCGCACGACCCTGCGGGTGGGCGGGCCGGCGGATTTGTTGATCGAACCGGCTACGGAAGCCGACCTGGCTGCGGTGCTGCGGTTGTGTAAGGCGCAACGCGTGCCGGTGTTGATCGTCGGACGCGGCTCGAACCTGTTGGTCCAAGACGCGGGGTTTCGCGGCGTGGTGGTCTGTCTGACGCACGCGGAGTTCACGCAAGTCGAGGTGCGGGAATGCGGGCTGCATTGTGGCGCCGGGGCAAAACTCAAGGCGGTGGCACAAGCGGCCAAACGTCACGGACTCGGCAACCTGGAATTTCTGGAAGGCATTCCCGGGAGCGTGGGCGGGGCGTTGAGGATGAACGCCGGGGCTTCGGGCAGCGCCTTGTTTGACGTGGTCGAAAGGGTGCGGTTCATGGAGTTCACCGGACAAGTGGCCGAGCGTCGGGGGGCGGAGGTCGGCGCGGAATATCGCAGTTGCCCGTTCTTCCGGGAACGCGTGGCGTTAAGCGCGGTGTTGGTGGGCGACCCGGCGGAGCGAAAGGCCATTGAAGCGCGGATGCTGGCTTTCAACCAGCGGCGTTGGCGTTCCCAGCCGGCCGCGCCCAGTGCCGGGTGTATTTTCAAAAATCCGGGAACGCAGTCGGCGGGTCGGTTGATTGACGAGTTGGGATTGAAAGACCTGCGGGTGGGCGGAGCGCGGGTTAGTCGCGAGCACGCCAATTTTATTGTCAATGACGGCGGCGCCACCGCGCGGGAGGTGTTGGCTTTGATTGAATTGATCCGGCAGCGGGTGCGCGCCGAGCGCGGCGTTGAACTGGAATTGGAAGTGCAGGTTGTCGGCGATTAGGCATTGAGGGGTTATGGCAGAGACGACCCAGTTAAAAATCACGGTGATGTTGGGCGGCCCGTCCGCGGAACGTGAAGTGTCGTTACGTTCGGGCGCGTCAGTGGCGGCGGCTTTGCGGGCGCGGGGGCACGAAGTGTTGGAGCTTGATCCGCAGTCGCCCGGATGGACGGTGCCGGCCGGGACAGATGTTGTCTTTCTGGCGCTGCACGGGACGTATGGCGAGGATGGCCGCGTGCAGGCGGAGTTGGAAAAACAGGGCGTCCTCTATACCGGCTGCGGGCCGGAAGCCAGCCGGATTGGGTTTGATAAGGCCCTGACCAAACAACGGTGTGTCGCGGCGGGAGTGCCCACTGCGCGGTTTCTGGTGGTGGAGTCGGCGACCGCCCCCTGGCCGGAGGGCTGGCGGCCGCCGGTCGTCTTGAAGCCGGTGTGCCAGGGGTCCAGTGTCGGCCTGCATTTTGTGGAGCGCGTCAGCGACTGGGGCGCGGCCTTGGTCAAAGCCTTGCAGCACGATGCGCGGGTGTTGGTCGAGGAGAAAATCACGGGCCGGGAATGCACGGTGGGGATTCTGGGGGAGCAGACCCTGCCCCTCGTCGAAGTGCGTCCCAAAACGGGCATTTACGATTACCAGACCAAGTATTCAAACGGCACGACTGAATACCTGTGCCCCGCGCCATTCGACGAAGCCACGACGGAGCGGGCGCGCGTGGCGGCGCTGGACGCGTTCCGGGCGATTGGCGGGCGGGATTACGCGCGCGTGGATGTCATCATCCAGTCCGACGGGTCGCCGGTGGTGCTCGAAATCAACACGTTGCCCGGCATGACCGAGACGAGTTTGTTGCCCATGGGCGCGCAGGCGATGGGATTGACGTTTGGCGACTTGTGTCAGCGCATGGTGGATTTGGCGCTGGCCCGGCGGGCGCCTTAGAACATTTTCAATGATGTGGTTTAGACGCAGACAACGAAATCGGAGGTTAAGCCGGAAGCAGCTGTTGCACGTGCAATTGCGGTCCAACCTGGTGCGTGCGGCCCGCTTGCGGCTGGTGACGTTGAGCCTCGGCATGGCTCTGGGGGTGATCTTCGGTGTCTATGTGCTGTATCGGTTGGGGGATTGGGGGCTGAATCGGTTGTTGTACGAGAACTCCGCGTTTGCCCTGCAAACGATGGACGTGCAAACCGACGGCGTGATCACCCCCGACCAATTGCGCCGGTGGACGGGCGTGACGTCGGGGGTCAACTTGTTCGCCTTGGACCTGGCGGAGGTAAAGCGCAATCTCGAATACGCGCCGTTTATCGCGGCGGCCTCGGTCGAACGGGTTTTGCCCAATACTTTGCGCGTGCGGGTGACGGAACGGGAGCCCGTGGCCCAAGTCAACCTGCCCCGGCCGCGCCGCGGCGGTGGGGTGGACATCGTGGTGTATCATTTGGATGCCGCGGGGCACGTGATGCCGGTCCTCGATCCGCGGTTGCGTTCGCAGCCGTTGTTGCCCGCGGAAGAAATGCTTCCGGTGATCTCCGGCATGAACCCGCACGAACTGCAACCCGGGCGCCGGGTGGAATCACCGGCGGTCCAGGTCGCGTTGCGGCTGCTGGACGCCTTTGAGCGGTCGCCCATGTATGGCTTGGTGGATTTGCGCCGGGTGGATGTGAGCGCGCCGGACGTATTGCTGCTGACAACGGAGCAGGGGAGCGAGGTCACTTTTGGTCGGCAGGATTTGGAACGGCAGTTGTTGCGTTGGCGCGAGATCCACGACGCCGGCGCCCGCCAGCAACGGGTGTTGGCTAGTCTGGATTTGGCGGTAACCAACAACATTCCCGCGCGCTGGCTGGAGGCCGGCGCCCTGCCGCCCGCCCCGCCCAAACCGGTCAACCCTCCACGCTCCCGAAAACGCCATGTTTGATTCCTCAGCCATCTTTGTCGGATTAGAAGTCGGCACCTCCAAGATCTGCGCGGTCGTCGGCGAGGTCGGGGATTCCGGGGTGCCCAACATCATCGGGATCGGGCAATGCGCCTCGCGCGGCGTGCGGAAAGGGGAGATCGTGGATACGGCGCGCACGGAGGAGGACATCCGTCATGCCCTGGTTGAGGCCGAACAGATGGCCAACGTGGAAATTCGCACGGTTTTTTTGGGCGTTACCGGCAGTCATATTCGCGGCTTCAACAACCGCGGCATCCATCCCATCGTTTCCGACAATCGCGAGATTACCGAGGAAGACCTGCAGGATGTGATCAAGAACGCCAAGGCCATCAACCTGCCGGTGCAGAACCATGTCGTGCACTCCATACGCCAGGGTTTTCTCGTGGATGGGCATGACGGTTATACGAATCCCGTGGGCCTGTTGGGGAGTCGTCTCGAAGCGGACATGCACGTGGTTCACGGGAATCTCAACCGCCTGCAAAACACCATCGGGGCCGTCAATAAACTCCGGCTGAAAGTCGAAGATATTGCCTTTACCGGACTGGCCTCTTCCCTCGCAGTCCTTCCTCGGGAGGCGAAGGAAGACGGCGCGCTGGTGATTGACATGGGCGGAGGCACCACGGATGTCGTGGTGTACGCGGGCGGCTCGGTCAAACATTCCGGCGTGCTCGCGGTGGGGGGCGACCACCTGAGCAACGACCTGGCCATCGGCCTGAAAGTCCCGCTCGGCCGCGCGGAACAACTCAAGATCGAGTACGGCGGCGCCTTGGTGGAGGAGAACATCAAAGGTCAGACGGTGGATGTGGTCAATGATTTCGGTCTGCCGCTCAAAACTTTCAGCCTGGAAAATCTGCGCCGCATTATGTGGTTTCGGCTCGAGGAAACCTTCGATCTGGTCCGGCGCGATGTCGAGGAGGCCGGGTTGTACGATTATCTCCGCGCCGGGGTGTATCTTTGCGGCGGGTGTTCCCGCATTCCGCGCGTAGCCGAGCTGGCGGAAGATGTTTTCGGTTTGCCGGTTTTTATCGGGCGCAGCGATTGTCTAAGCGGTGACAAATCCTCCCTCAGCCAGCCGGAGTTTGCCGCGGCCATTGGCTTGGTTCGTTTTGGGGCCAACCGGCGTCCGACGAAACGGCGTAAAAAAACATTTGCCTTTAGATTAACCCATCCCTTTCAGGACCTGTTGGGCCGTCGTTGATTTCCTTATCGCATGAATACGCTTACTTCCGAACCGACCGCTTCGCCCGCGGCGCCCTCCGCGCCGGAACTCACCACACCGATTCGTGTTTTCGGCGTTGGTAACGCCGGTGTCAATCTCTTGAACACACTCGTGGATAACGACGCGGATCAGGTATCCTTCATCGCCGTCAACACGGATCCCGCGTCCCTGGCAACTTCGGCGGCGCCGCTCAAGTTGCCTCTTGAAAAATCGCGCTGGCGGAGTTTGGACGCCGGCAACGATTCCGAACGCGAGCCCGCGTTGGCGGAACATTCGGCCTGCCTGGCTGCCGCCTGCCGGGACGCGAAGCTGGTGGTGATTCTCACCGGTTTGGGAGGTGTCACCGGCACGGGCATCAGTCCCGTGGTCGCGCGGATTGCGCGCGAGGCCGGGGCGTTGGTATTGGCCTGCGCGGTGCTGCCGTTCCATTACGAGGGCAGTCGGCGGCAACACCAGGCGCAAGCGGGTTTGGAACGACTGCGCGCCGAGGTGGACGGCCTCATCTGCCTGCCCAATCAGAAGATTTTGCAGTTGATTGATGAGCGCACCGCCCTGCTCGACACGTTCAAAACGGCCAACGCGCGCCTGACCGAAGGATTGTGCGGACTGCTGCGGTTGCTCACGCACCAGGGGCTGATTCCGATTCAGTTGCCGGAATTGTGCGCGCTGTTGCAGGGACGCCATGTTGAAAGTGTCCTGGCCGCCGCCGAGGCGCATGGGCCGAATCGCGCACGCGAAGTTGTGGACCGAATCCTCGCCCACCCTCTGCTGGACGGGGGGCAGGCGCTCGCCACGGCTGAAGCCGTCGTCGTCAGTCTCCACGGCGGATTGGACCTCGCCTTGGCGGAGGTTAACCGGGTCATGGAACAAATCACCCGGCAATGCGAAACCGCCCAGGTATTGATGGGCGCAACCGTGGACATGGCGTTCAATGAACGGTTGCAAGTGACGCTCATTGCCACTCCCCGGAGTGTGGAGGTCCCTCCAGCAGAGGAAACGGTGGCGGATGAAGTCGCGGGCCGCACAGCCGACCGTTCATCGGCCGAGGCGGGAGCGGAACCGCCTCTCCTCCCCCAGGTTTCAAGAGGGCGCGCTCACCCGTTGCCTGCGCCAACCATTCGGCCGTCCGAGCCGCGGGAACGGATGCAGGCGCGCCCGGTTGATTCCGCGAGTCGGCCCCGCAAAACGACCACGCGCCTCCGGCAGGGCACCTTGCCCCTCGACGTCATTTCCCGCGGACGCTTTGATAAAACCGAACCCAATATCCATCGGGGCGAGGACCTCGACACGCCGACATATCTGCGCCGGGGTTGTGTGTTGAATTGAGAGTCCACGGCGCCGTAACACGCCCGGCACCGAACGCGCCGCCTGTGCGTCATTCAGCGTCGCTAAAGAGCGCCAGATCCACAATCCGGAGGGACAACCCTTCCAGAACGATATCGCTCCGGTTGGCCAGCAGAATGACCGTGAAACGTTTTTCCGGGAAGCGACTCAGGCGGGTGCGAAAGCCACGCGTTTCGCCGCTGTGCCAGATGGCCCGCAGCCCGCGATATTCGCCCAGATACCAGCCGAAGCCGTAACTGCGTTCCGGTTTGTTTGTGACCACCGCCGGGGTGAAGGCTTGTTGCAGCATTTTGCGGCTGACCAGCCGGGAGGTGTACAGCGCGGCATCCCATTTGGCGAGGTCCACCACCGAGGAGTAGATGCCGCCATCGCCCAGCACGGAGCTCGTCAGGCTTTGATCGGTTCGCATGAATCCACCGGCGGCGGATGAGTGCCCGAAAGCCCGGTGCGGCACCGCGCGCAATCCTTCCTCGTAGGCCAGCGTGCCGGTCATTTTCAACGGGGCAAAAATGTGCCGTTCCAGAAAGTGCGCGAATGTCTGGCCGCTGCGCTGTTCAACGATCAACGCCAGCAGCGCGTAACCTGAGTTGCTGTAATGATATTGGGTGCCGGGCGGGAAATAGGTCCCCTCCTGGCGCATCAGAATCCTCAATACGTCTTGATCGAGCACCGGAAGCGCGGTGCCGGCGGAAACCTTGTCTTCGTAATCCATCAAGCCCGAGGTGTGCGTCAGTAATTGCCGCACGGTGATAGCCCGGCCGTAGGCCGGGAACTCGGGAAAGATATCCGTGAGGGTTTCGTCCAACGCGAGTTGGTTGCGTTCAACCAGCATGAGGATTGCCATGGCGGTGAACTGTTTGCTGACCGAAGCCAGCCGGAAATTCGTGTTGGTCGAGCAGGGGACGCGGGTTTCCAAATCGGCCAGGCCGTAGCCCCGGGCGAAGAGCGGTTTGCCCGCGCGCAGCACCAGTACGCTTAACCCCGGCGCGTCGTCGCGGTCGAACGGCTTGAGCAGCGCTTCCAAACGGGCGGTGGGATCCGGGCGCGGCGCGGCGGACAAAGTGGCAAGCGTAGTCATCAGAACAAGCAATGTTGGTATGGCACGAATCATTACGATAACGCGCGGGATTGTGGCCGGTCGGATGATAGAAGCCAAGCTTGGACCGATTGTGAAGTCTTGCGGGATTTTGCGTTTCGTAATCTCGTCCCGGCTGTTCAATTCAGGTGCGAGCTTGATGTGTCCAGGCGATCCTGAGGTTTACCAGTGGTTGAGCCGGTGTCTTCGGGTTTTGCACCAGGACGCTGTCGGGAGATGCTCGCCGGCAGAAAACGCTGCGGATATTGCTTCTGCCGACTGGCATCCTGGGTTATGGTTCTGCCCGCGATGCATGAAGTCAGCATCATGACGGAAGCCGTGCGACTCGCTGTGGAAACGGCCCAGACGCAGGGCGCCCGCCGCGTCTGTCAGATGCGGCTGCGGGTGGGGGCGATGAGCGGTGCGGTGCCCGAGGCTTTGCAATTTGCCTTCGAGGCTGTTATTGAGGGAACGCTGGCGGAAGGGGCAACGCTCGCCATCGAAGCCATTCCGGCTACCTGGTGGTGCGCCCCGTGTGCGGCTACATTTGAGCGGGACCGACCATTGCCGGAATGTCCCCGGTGTGGCGTGTGGAGTCACGAACTGCGCGCCGGACGTGAACTGGAAATCATTTCAATCGAGATCGAATAACATGTGTAAAGAATGCGGATGCGGACTGGGCGTTGACGAAATGCTGCACGAACATATTCCCGGAGCGGAACATCATCATGCTCCCCACAGCGGCGGCCCTCATCATCACCAACACGCGCCGGCCTCAACCGGCGCGGCCCACTCCTCAGGGAGTGACCAGGCGCCTGGATCGGAAGCCCAGACCGTGACCATCCAGCGCTCGTTGTTGGAGAAAAACGAACGGCTGGCCGAGCGCAACCGGGGATTTTTTCAAGCCAAAAAACTGCTCGTCTTGAACGTGCTATCGTCGCCCGGGTCCGGCAAAACCACCTTGATTCAGCAGACGGCCATCGGGTTGCGGGGACGACTGCGTTTGGGCGTCATCGTCGGCGATCTGGCGACCGATAACGACGCCGCGCGCCTGCGGGACGCCGGTGTGCCGGTGGTGCAAATCACCACGGGCACCGTTTGCCATCTCGAAGCGGAAATGATTGCCCGGGCGGCGCCTCAACTGGACCTGGACAACCTTGACGTGCTCATTATTGAAAACGTCGGCAACCTGGTTTGCCCCGCGGATTATGATTTGGGCGAGGCCGTGCGCGTCGTGTTGCTGTCCGTAACTGAGGGGGAGGATAAACCGTTGAAGTATCCGCCCATCTTTCACTCGGCGAACGTGGTGTTGGTGACCAAGAGCGATCTGGCGGCGGCGGCGGGATTTGACCGGGACACGGCGTTAACCCACCTGCGGCATATCAGCCATCACGCCCGGTTGTTTGAGGTTTCGGCCAAGACCGGTGCCGGCATGGCCGAGTGGCTGGAGTTTCTCGAGCAACAGCACGCGCTTATAAAAGCATCGGCCCCTTGATCCGTTCATGGTTTGAATCGTACCGTCTGCTGCGCCCAAGTTCTATCGCATACTGGAGCGGAGATTTTTCGCGGAGGGGCCCCGTCTTGCTGGCTTCAACCTCGTCTTTTATGCGCAGATATATTTGGCATTATTCGCTTGCCCGACTCCAAGGGGTCACGGTGCGCCCAGTGCATCCCAGCGTGACGTAAAATTCGGATTGCATTTCAAGCCGGTTTTGGTGCAGTTGCATGCATCCGCACAGCGCGGCGGATAGATGGACATGAAAACTTGGTTGTCTTTGCTGATGCTTGGCTTGGGATTGATCGCTTCCCCGGCGGCCGACCCTCAGCCCAACATTATCTTTATCCTCGCCGACGATCTTGGCTATGGCGATTTGAGTTGTTACGGCCAGCAAAAATTCCGGACCCCAAACATTGACCGGCTGGCGGCGGAAGGCATGAAGTTCACCGCGCATTACGCGGGAAACAACGTGTGCGCTCCTTCGCGCTGCACGCTCCTGAGCGGTAAACATCCGGGCCACGCCTACATCCGCGACAACCGCGGCGGCGTGGGCGTGGGCAGCCCCGAGGGGCAGGAACCGGTGCCGGCGGGCGAGTTGATCCTGCCGCTCACGCTCAAGCAACTGGGCTACACGCTTGGCGCGTTTGGCAAGTGGGGCCTCGGCCCGGTGGGCAGCAGTGGTGATCCGAACCGCCAGGGGTTTGACCTCTTCTTTGGCTACAACTGTCAAGCGGTGGCGCACAATTACTATCCCACCCAACTCTGGGCGAATCAGATCCGCATCGCCTTGAACAATCCGCCGTTTCCGGCCCACCAAAAGCTGCCGCCAGACGCGGACCCGGATTCTCCCGCCAGCTACGCCCGTTACACCGGCAACGATTACGCCCCGGACGTCATTGGCCGGCAGGCGCTCCAGTTCATCCGTGATAACCGGGAGCGGCCGTTCTTTCTGTTTTATGCCACGACGGTGCCGCATCTCGCGTTGCAAGTGCCGGAAGATTCGCTTCAGGAGTTCATCGGACGGTTTCCGGAAACGCCCTACCGGGGCGACCGGGCGTATCTACCGCATCGCACGCCCCGCGCGGCTTACGCGGCGATGATTACCCGTTTGGACCGCGAAGTCGGGCGCGTGCTTGCTTTGACGGCGGAGCTGGGGCTGGATGATCGCACGCTGGTCGTTTTTGCCAGCGATAACGGTCCGCTTTTCAACGAACACGGCGGCACGGACACGGAATTTTTTAACAGTGCCGCCGGATTTCGCGGGCGCAAAGGCGCGTATTATGAGGGCGGCTTCCGCGTGCCCTGTGTGGTGCGGTGGAAAGGGAAAATTGCCCCCGGCACCATCTGCGAGGCGGTAACCGGATTTGAAGATTGGCTGCCTACTTTGCTGGAGTTGGTCGGCGCGAAATCCCGGATCCCCGCCGGCTTGGACGGCCTCAGTTTTGTCCCCGCGCTCATGGGGCAACCGCAGCCGTCCCGTCCCTTTTTGTACCGCGAATCTCCGGGGCGCGGCGGGCAACAGTGTGTCCGGGTGGGCGATTGGAAGCTGGTCCGGCAGCATTTGAATCCCCGCGGCAAACAGGCGAAAGTGCCCACCACCGAACTCTATCATCTGGCGGACGATCCGTTTGAAACGACCGACGTCGCCGCGCAGTATCCGGAGCGGGTGGCGCAACTGAGCGCCATCGCGCGGGAACAACATGTGCCGTCGCCGCTCTGGCCGCTTCCCGTGCTGGATAAATGAATCACATGAAAAATTTGCGGATCGGGACGGGCCCGGTCCGACCGAAGCAAACCTTTCCGTGGCCGGCCTTGCGCGCATGAGTCTGGGGCGCGGAAGGGAAATGAGATGTACGATCAAGATCAACCATCGTTTACCGTATGAACCTTCAATCCTTAAAACCTCTGGTGGCCGTTTTCTTGGTGGGTTGCAGCACCCAGAATGCAACACATTGGCCGTCCCCCGGAGAGAGCCAGTCAAAAGCACCAGTTCCTAGCCCGGCGGTGGCGATAGACAATCCCTACGAATCCGTGGATTGGGCGGCGAGCCTTCAGATTCGTTCCACCACCCACATCCATATTACGGATCAGGCGGGACTGAATCGGGCCGCCAAACTGGGGTATCGTCATCTGCCCATTTCCAATTACTATCCCTCCGCGCCCTATTACCCGATTGATAAAATCCGGGCGGGCCAGTTCCGGGTGAAACAGGACTTTGGGGCGGTGAAAACCATCAACGGGGAGCCGCACTACCTGGCCGGGCCCATTTATTGGAATGACGTCATCATGGATAAAACGACCGGCTGGTATGACACCTTGCCCGAGGCGCAACGCAAACAGCTTCCCTTCAAGGTCGGCGATTTTATTTTCAAAGACATTCCCCCGAACGTCCTTTTCGCGCCCAATGCGGAGCATCATGCGTTTGCGAATGTCGGCGGCCGGGTGCATATCAACGCACCGGGCTCCTTTTATAGCAGCGGCACGTTTGACGCCCGCAATGTCTTCCGGACGTTTTGGGGGGGCGGCGAGTATTCCTATGGCACGGGGTTGCCCTGGCAAACGGCGTTCCGGATGATGCTGGAACAACTGTTTTTTGCGGACGGCGGCGGCATAACCATCAATCACCCGCATTGGTCCGGGGAAAAGGATCTGCCGCAATCGCTGATTGAGGAAATGCTGGATTTCGACGAGCGGGTGTTGGGGATTGAAGTGCTGAACAGTGGCGACTGGGATTTGGAGATGTGGGACAAGCTGCTCCGGACAGGCCGCCGCTGCCTCGGGTTTTTTGTGCCGGATTGGGCCGTGCAAACGGATGCGCCCGACGCGGGCGGGTTTAACGTGCTGCTGGTGGACGCGTTTACGGAACACCAGTGCCTGAGAGCCTACCGGCGCGGCGCGTTCTTTGGTTCTCAATTTGGCAGCCCTGATTTGGTGTTCCACCGCATTTTGCTGGATCGCCAAAAACTCACCATTGAAACGAGTTCAAAAGCAGACATCACCTTTGTCACCGATCAAGATCGGGTCACGGTTGCGGAGGCCACGCGGGCGGTTTTTGAAATTCCCACGAACGCCCAGGGGTTGCCCGCGATCAAGTATGTCCGGGTTGAAGCGGGCGATGGGCATGAACGCATCTTTAGTCAGCCCATCCGGTTTGGGGTAAAGCGGGCCGAATCGCGCTAACGGGGAAGGCCGGTTTTCTCCAGCTCCGCGGATTTTCAAAGCAGCGTGGGTGGTTCAGTCGGTGGTTGCCGGAGCTCCACGATCTCCCGCTCGCTGAAGGAACTGAACTACTCTTGATGGAGTGAGGCGGAAGAGGTTCAGCCGGTTTGTGGTGAAACGCCGCGGTCTCCTCGACTTTCCGGGTGGTTTTGCTAGGTTCCCCTTGTGAGTTTTGTTGCTGAGTTCAATGCATTGCCGTTGGCGTCGCTAGTGCAGCGTTCGCTGTCCGCCGGCTTGCCCGCCGTGCGGGCGTCGCTCGCCCGGGACCATCTTTCGCTGACCGATTTTGCCCATTTGATCGGGCCGGCGGGGGGCGAATTGCTGGCGCTCATGGGGCAGCGTTCGCACCAGCTTACCCAGCAACGTTTTGGCAAGGTCATCCGTCTGTTTGCGCCGCTCTACCTCTCCAACGAGTGCGTCAACAATTGCAAGTATTGCGGCTTCTCGCGGGATAATCCCATCCGACGCGTGACCTTGTCGGTGGACGAGGTGTTGCGCGAGGCGCGCGCGTTGCAGGCGCAGGGGTTCCGCAACCTGTTGCTCGTGGCGGGGGAACATCCCAAGTTTGTTTCGTCCCAGTATCTGCGCGATTGCATTGCCGCCTTGCACGCGGAGTGGCCCAGCATTTCGTTGGAAGTGGGGCCGCTGGAAACCGAGGCTTACCGGCCGCTCGTGGCGGCGGGAGCGGACGGGCTCGTGGTATATCAGGAAACGTACGACCGCGCGGTCTATGCGGACCTGCACACGTCCGGGCCGAAACGGGATTTTGACTGGCGATTGGAAACACCGGAGCGCGGCTACGCGGCGGGGTTCCGGCGGCTGGGCATCAGCCCGCTCTACGGATTGGCCGACTGGCGGTACGAGGCCATTGCCGTGGCCGCGCACGCGGCCTATCTGCTGCGCACCTGCTGGAAATCCGCGCTTACGCTTTCCCTGCCGCGGTTGCGGCCGAGTGCGGGCGCCTTTCAACCGCTCACGGATCTGACCGACCGCGAGTTGGTGCAACTGGTCTGCGCGTTCCGGCTGATGTTTCCCGATGTGGGATTGGTGCTCTCGACGCGGGAATCGCCGCGGTTACGGGATGGGCTGATTCCGCTGGGGATCACGCTGATGAGCGCGGGCAGTCACACCGAACCCGGCGGCTACACCGGCGCCGGCCAGGAACATACCCATCAAACAGTGCGCGGACGCATCGTGACGGAAGGGGCCAGCGAATGGGTGGCGCTGCCCGGACATCCCACGCCGGCCACCGCCCAGTTTGATGTCGCGGACGAACGGCCCGCTGACGAAGTGGCGCATTTGATCCAGCGCCTCGGCTATGAGCCAGTTTGGAAAGATTGGGACGCGGCGTTGACCGGATGAGGTTGGCGGTCGCCAGTCCACCAGCCGAACCCAGTCCCGAGGAGCCGAAGCTTGCATCCACCTCGCCGGCTGCGCATTGTGCGGAGGTCATGATGAGAAAATCGGGATTGCTGTCCGCAATGTTGATCGCCGCCGCCAGCTTCACCGGAAACCTGCACGCCGCCGCCACCGCCGGGTTGCGCCCCATTGGCGTCGCTACGGTGGACATCACGCCAGACGGTCCGATCCGCCTCAGTGGTTATGGTTTGCGTAAGACGGAATCCACCGGTGTGGCCCAACGCCTTTATGCCAAGGCGCTGGCCATCGGCAGTGATCGCGAAGGTCCGGCGGTATTGATCACCGTGGACGCCACGGGCATCCCGCTTACGCTCCGCGATGAGGTGGTGCGCCGGTTGCAGGCGCAACAGAAGATTCACTCGGATCGAGTGGCGATCTGCGTCACGCACACGCATTGCGGTCCTCAGTTGCGCGGATATCTGGACTTGCTGTTTGGCGAGCCGATTCCGCCGGAACACCAGGCGCGTATTGACCGCTACACCCTGGCGTTGACGGATGCCTTGGAACGCGTGGCGCTGGCCGCGCTCCGGGACCGGCGCCCGCGCCGCCTGGCGCATGGCAAAACCACCGCGACTTTTGCTGGGAACCGCCGGATTCAGGGCGGGCCGGTGGATCATGATGTGCCGGTGCTGGCGGTCACCGAAAAGAACGGGGCGTTGCGCGCGGTGTTTACCAATTACGGGTGTCATTGCACAACGCTCGGGGCGGATTTCTACGAGGTGTGCGGCGATTGGGCGGGTTACGCGCAGGAATATCTCGAAAAAGATCACCCGGGCGCGACGGTGCTGATCGCCATTGGTTGCGCCGGCGACGTTAATCCCTATCCCCGAACGGGACTGGACTTCGCGCGCCAACACGGACACCACTTGGCCACCGCGATCAACGGATTGCTGGCGACCCCCCTCGCGCCCGTGCGGGGCCCGCTCGAGTTCCGCACCCGCCACGTGGAATTGCCCTTCGACACGCTGCCCACGCGGACCGAATGGGAGGCGAAAGCGCGTGAAGCAACGCCCGCCGGGTATCACGCGCGGGTGAATCTGGCCCGCCTGGAACGCGGCGAATCTTTACGCACGAAACTGGATTACACCGTGCAAAGCTGGGTGTTTGGCGATGATCTGGCCCTGGTCTTTCTGCCCGGCGAGGCGGTGGCCGATTACGCCTTGCGCTTCAAACGCGAGTTCGACTCCGCCCGGTTTTGTGTGACGGCTTACGCCAATGACGTGCCCTGCTACATTCCCTCCGAACGCGTGCTCGCGATGGGCGGGTATGAAGGCAGCCTGGCGATGATCTATTATGATCAACCGACGAAATTCGCGCCGGGCTTGGAGGCGATCATCGTGAATGCCGTGCATGAAATCGTCCCGGCCAGCTTTCGGGCGAAGTCAGTTCCCCAACCCTGAAGCAGCCACGCCTTCTGCATCCGCCGTTTACCCGTGTGAGTCATTCCCCTCAGCTACCCACCGACGACACCACCCTGCACGACGTCAAGCAGTTGGGCATGTGGTCCGCCATTGGGAGCTTGGGCTACATCTTCTGGGTGGTGGGCGGGATGGAGATGGTGGAGCGGCTGGCCTATTACGGGGTGCGGGCGGTAGCCACAATTTACGCCACCCGTCCGGCGTCCGAAGGGGGGCTCGGCGTGACCATGGCGACCTTTGGTTGGTTATTGTTGTGCTGGAATCTGGCGCAATCGGTCATCCCCGTTTTCACCGGCGGCTTGTCGGATCGTTACGGCTACAAGCAGACGATTTTTCTGTCCACCGCGATCAAGGTGTCCGGCTATTTGTGGATGGCTTGGTTTCACTCGTATGGAGGTTTTTTTGTTGGGTGCATGTTGCTCGCCGTGGGCACCGCGATTTTCAAACCGGGCATTCAGGGCACGCTCATCAAAGCAACCAACCGCCGGAACAGTTCCATGGCGTGGGGCATTTTTTATCAGACGGTCAACATCGGCGGCTGGATCGGGCCGCTCATCGCGCTGCACATGCGGTCGCGCATCGGTTGGACCTACGTTTTCTATACCAACGCGGCGTTTATTTGCCTGAACTTTTTATGGTTGCTGACCTACCGCGAACCGGGACGCGCGGAGCGCGTGGCCCGGCAACAACGCTGGCGCACCGGCGCCGAACGTCCGCCCAGCCTGGCGCGCGAAGCCTGGCATGAATTGCGCAAACCCCACCTGGCGCTTTATCTCCTCATCTTCTCGGTGTGGTGGTTCATGTTTCCCATGTTGTGGGACGTGCTGCCGAAATACATCGAGGACTGGGTGGACACGACGGTCATCGTGCGGGCGTTGTTCGGGCCGGAAGGAACGACCAATCCGGTCTTCCAATTTCTCCTGGGGATGGATGCCGCCGGGTTGTCCATTCAACCGGAAGGCATCGTGAACCTCAACGCCGGCATGATCATGCTGACCTGTTTTTTGTTTGCGGCGATAAGCGCCAAGATGCGCGCGACGACCAGTCTGGTGGTGGGCACGGTATTGATCATTGGCGCGCTGGTCAGCTTTGGCTGGAGCTGCGGGGCGTGGGTGGCGGTCGTTGCCATGGTGATGTTCAGCGCGGGCGAAATGCTGGCCAGCCCGAAGTTCAGCGAGTTTCTCGGCAACATTGCGCCTTCAGACAAGAAAGCGATGTGGATCGGGTATTCGCAGGCGCCCATTCTGCTGGGCTGGACCTTGGAAGGCAAACTCGGGCCGCAGCTCTATCATTTCTTTTCGTCCAAGGACGAATTTGCGCGGCAGATGTTGATGCAGCATGGTTTTTCCGCGGAATCCGTGAGTGAGTTGTCCCTGCCGATTGGGGAGGCATTTCAAAAACTGGTCGAAGTCACCGGCCAGACTCCAGCCGTCTTGACCCAGACGCTCTATGAAAGCCACGCGGTTGGTTTGACTTGGTTTGTCTTTGCCGGCGTGGGTGTGGTGTCCGCCGTGATGATCCACCTGTATGGCCGGTGGATACGAACCTTGGCAGATCAGAAACCCAATTCGCCGGCCCCGGCGGAGCCGGCTTGAGGGCGCAATTTGAAGCCCGTTTGTTTGGGCCATCAATACTTGGCCTGAATCATGCATGGCTTCAATCAAAGATACGGATTCGGTGACCGGTGGTGTTGAATCATTGCCCCGGCCCGCAGATTCCCTCGACGAAGGTTTTGTTGACGAGGGCCGCCGCGCCGGCTCCGTGTCTGGAGATGGGGCGCCCGGGGATGAAGCGGGACACTTTTGGCAGGGCGAGGCCGGTCGGGGGCGGAGCAATCGAGGATGAAAAGTGTCGGGGAACGGGGCTGGTGGTGGGGCGTTAAAGTCGGTGTTTGAGCATGGCCAACAAACTGAAAATTTTGCATCTCGAAGACGAACCGGATTACGCGGAGCTGGTTCGCACCATGCTGGCGAATGAAGGGTTGGAAGCGAACGTGGTTTGGGTGCATGACCGGACCGGGTTCGTCTCCGCGTTGGCGACGCAGGAGTTTGACCTCATCCTCAGCGACTTCAATTTGCCGGCCTTCAATGGTTTGGAGGCGTTGAAGCTTGTGCAGGCCAAGAATCCGGACACCCCGTTCATTCTCATCTCGGGCACCATCGGAGAGGAAGCGGCCATCGCCAGCCTCAAGGCGGGGGCAACCGATTATGTCCTCAAGCAATGGTCCGACCGGCTGATTCCCGCCGTGCGGCGGGCGGCCCGGGAGGCGGTCGAGCGGCGCGCCCGGTTGCGGACCGAGCGGGAAATGCAGCAGCAGGAGAGTTATTATCGCGCTCTGACGGAAAACATTCAGGACGCGTTGATGATTCTCAATCGGGACGGCACCATTCGGTTTTGCAGTCCCTCGTTAGTCCGCGTGCTGGGGTACCGCCCCGGCGCATTGCGGGAGCGCGCCATCTTTGATCTGGTCCATCCCGAGGATGTGCCGTCCGCCCGGCGGGTTTTTGAATATGGATTGGCAAACCCCGGGAAAGCCGTGACGGTGGAACTTCGGCACCGGCACAAAGACGGGCATTGGCGGCACTTGGAATGCGTGGGGCAAAATTTGCTGGAGGATGTGGATATTGAGGGGGTGCTGATTACTTCGCGGGATGTCACCGAGCGGAAAGAAGCGGAATTGCAATCGCGGGTGTTGGCGCGTTTGGGCCGCCGGCTGAGCGCGGCCATTGCCCAGCGCGAGGCGGCCATCGTCATTGCCGAGGTGGCGGAGGAATTGTTCGGCTGGGATGCCTTCGGACTGGATTTGTGGGAGGAGACGTCCGGCCTGCTGACGCCGGTGCTGGCTTACGACGAAAGAGGAGGCCAACGCCACGAGATTTCGACTCCCAATTCCAGCACCCGGGCGCGGGCGCTGGCGCGGCGGGTGGCCGAGCGCGGCGCCGAGTTGATTTTCCGGGAACATCCCATTTCGCCGTCTCAAAATACGCTCTTTATCGGCGACCGGGCGCGCCCGTCCGCCTCCCAGATGGCGGTGCCGATCCGCAATCTCCAAAAGATGATTGGCGTGTTGACGATTCAGCGCTACTCGTCCATGGCGTACAATCGGAGCCAGCTCGCGTTGCTCCAGGCTCTGGCCGATCACTGCGGTACCACCGTGGAGCGGATTCGCGCCGGCGAGGCCCTGCGCGAAACGGAGCGCCGGTTCAGCGGGTTGTTCGAGAATTCCCCCGATGCCATTTTCGTGGAAAATCTCCGCGGACGGGTGTTGGATGTCAACAGTGCGGGGTGCCGGTTGCAGGGGCTGACGCGCGAGGAATTGATCGGCGCGGAAATGACGGATCTGGTGGCGCCGGAGGAACGCGCGTCCATGCGGACCGGTTTTCAACGGTTGGTCAGCGGCGAAGGACAGCAATTGGAAAGCGTCAGCCTGGCCGCCGACGGCCGGCGCACGCCCGTGGAGATTCGCGCCAGTCGCATCGAATACGCCGGTCAGCCGGCGTTGCTCTTGCATGTGCGGGATGTGTCGGAACGCAAGCGCGCCGAATCCGCCTTGCGCAGTTCGGAAATGCTCTTTTTCTCGGTTTGGGAAAATTCGGTGGATGGCATGCGGCTGACCGATGGGGAGGGCAATATCGTGGCCGTCAACGAGGCGTTTTGCAAACTCATGGGACTGCGGCGCGATCAGTTGGAAGGGCAGCCTTACACCGTCGCCTACGCCGAGAGCCAGGATCATGAACGGTTGTTGCGGAAATACCGGGAACGGTTCCGCGACCGGGTCATTGAGCGGCAGATCCAGCGCCGGTTGACCTTGTGGAACGGCGCGGTGGTCGAACTCGAGGATACCAACTCCTTCGTGGAATTGCCCGGCCGTCCCCCTTTGTTGTTGGGGCTGTTCCGCGATCTAACCGTGCAGAAGCGATTGGAAGAGCAACTGCGCCAGTCGCAGAAGATGGAGGCCATTGGCCAGTTAGCGGGCGGCGTAGCGCATGATTTCAACAACATCCTCACGGTCATTCAAGGACACATCGCGTTGTTGCAACAGCCGGCGCGGGTGTTGCCAGCGTCTGCGGATCGTTCGGTGCAACAGATCGGCCAGGCGGCGGAGCGCGCCGCCCATTTGACCCGGCAATTGCTCAGCTTCAGCCGTCGCCAAGTCCTGCAGCCGCGCCATCTCGATCTCAATGAATTGGTTGCCAATCTGACCAAGATGCTGGGCCGCCTCCTCGGGGAGAATATCACGCTGCAACTTCAATACCGGCCCCAGCCCAGTTGGGTTTTTGCCGACGCTGCTCTGATTGAACAGGTGGTGGTCAATCTGGCGGTGAACGCCCGCGATGCCATGCCGCAAGGCGGACAACTCACTCTGCGCGTCTCGGTGACGGATGTGGACGCCGTGCATGTTGCGGAGTATCCGGAGGCGCGGGAGGGCTGCTTTGTTTGCCTGACCGTGTCGGATACCGGCGTGGGCGTTCCGCCCGAGGGTTTACGGCGGATTTTCGAGCCGTTTTATACGACGAAAGAAGTGGGGAAAGGCACCGGCCTCGGTCTGGCCACCGCGTATGGGAACATCCAGCAGCATGAGGGCTGGATTGAAGTGGAAAGCGAACCGAACCGGGGCACGACCTTCCGGGTTTATTTACCACATCAAAGTGAGGTGGCGACGCCGATGGAAGAGGAAACCCCGGAACCGGCCATTCGGGGCGGCACCGAAGGTATTCTCATCGTTGAGGATGAGAATGCCGTCCGCGATTTGTTAAGCGCCATCCTTGGCTGTTACGGGTATCAGGTGTTTCCCGCCGCCTCCGGTCCCGAGGCGCTCGAAGTCTGGGCGAAACACCAGGAGGCGATAGCCCTGGTCTTGACCGACTTGGTCATGCCGGACCGCATGAGCGGGCGGGAACTGGCGGAGCGTTTGTGGCAGGACCGGCCCGGGCTGAAAGTCGTTTTCACCAGCGGATACGGGGCGGAGGTGGTGGGCCGGGAACTCGTTCTCCAAGCCGGTTTGAATTTCATCCAAAAACCGTATCATCCGAACAAACTGGTTCAGACCTTGCGCGAAGTGTTGGATCAGCCAGCCCCGGACGGCAAACGGCCGGAGTCAAAGTCGTCTTGAAATCCGCCGCGTGGCGGTGGAATGGTTCTTCCAGGGAACGACGGCAGGGTTGCACCGCGGGAAGCCAACTGGTTCACGGCACAACGTGTGCGTTGAGTTCGTTGAGATGCCGCTGAATGCGGGCCGGGTCGCTCCCGCGCTTGCGCATTGATTTTCCGTCCCCCATCTTTGCCTTGAAATACGTTTACCATGAAAGCTGCTTACATCACTCGCACCGGTCCGCCCGAGGTCATTGTTTATGGCGATCTGCCCGCGCCGAAACCCGGGCCCGCGCAATGTCTCGTCAAAGTCGCCGCCGTGGCTGTCAATCCGATTGACACCTACGTGCGGGGCGGGATGGTGCCGGCGCAACTTAATTTCCCCCATATTCTCGGATGCGACCTCGCTGGAGAGGTGATCGAAGCCGGCCCGGAAGTGAAGCGGTTTCGGCCCGGAGACCGGGTGTGGGCCTCGAATCAAGGGCTGTTTGGCCGGGCCGGGTCCTTTGCGGAATTTGCCGCCGTGGACGAGGACTGGCTGTATCCCATCCCCGATGGGGTGAAAGATGAAGCGGCGGTGGCCCTCTCGCTCGTGGGCATTACCGCGCATCTCGGTTTGTTCCGGGACGCGCGGCTGCAAGCCGGTGAAGTCTTGTTTGTCAACGGCGGCACTGGCGGCGTCGGTTCGGCGGTGGTGCAAATGGGCAAGCTCACCGGGGCGCGTGTCATCACCACCGCCGGGAGTGCGGCCAAAGTAGAAGCGTGCCGCGACCTCGGCGCGGACTTGGCCATCAATTACCGGACGATTGATGTGGCGGACGCCGTTCGGACCTTTGCCCCTGACGGCGTGAACGTCTGGTTTGAGACGTTGCGCGAGCCGGATTTCGAGCGGACCATTCCGCTGCTGTCCCTTCGCGGACGGATGGTGGTCATGGCGGGGCGCGAAGCCCGTCCGCAGTTACCGGTCGGACCGTTCTACGTGAAAGATTGTTCCCTGCACGGCTTTGCCATGTTCAACGCCCCGGCGGTGCAACAGCGGAGCGCGGCGAACGACATCAACCGCTGGCTGGCGGCGGGACAGTTGCGGGCGCGGATTGATCGCGTGCTGCCGCTGGCGGAAACGGCGCAGGCGCATCGGTTGCAGGAGGAAAGCACGCTGCATAAATCGGGAGCGCTCGCCGGCAAGATTGTGCTGCGACCCTGAACCGCTCAGCAGGATTCGACTGCGGACATTCGTGGCCTCTCCGGCGTCCGCCTCCCTTGCGCCGGACAGTTTTTGCCCGCACAGTGCGGGCGGATCGAACGGTTCGGAAGATGACGTTGCTGGAAAAGATTGAAGCGGATGCCGCGGCGCGTTTGTCGTTGCCGGTAGGACGCACCCCCGCCCAGGAACTCGGGCGGTTCAAGACGTTTCTCAAGCTCGAAACCCATCGCCTCAAGATGCTGCACCGCGCCGGCGGTGGCGGCTTGGCGGTTTGTCGGGCGCGGGCGGCCATCTTCGATGTAATGTTGCGGTATCTCTGGGCCGCGGTGCGGGAGGAATTGCCGGCGCCGGCCCGACAAAAATTTCCCGCTGTGGCGTTGGTCGCCACCGGCGGCTATGGCCGGGCGGAATTGAATCCGCACAGCGACATTGACGTGATGTTATTGCACGCGGGCCAGGTGGTGGCTGATCATCAGCCGCCCCCGCATTTGGCCCGGATCATTGACGGGATTTTGTATCCCTTGTGGGATCTCGGGTTGAGGATCGGCCACTCGGTACGAACGGTGGACGATTGCGTGGAGATTGCCAATGTTGACATGCAGGCCAAAACCGCGCTGATCGAGGCGCGGTTGATTGCCGGGGACGCGCGGTTGTTCAAAAAATTTGAGCGCGCGCTGGTGGCCCGGTGCGTGGTCGGACACGAGCGTGAATACATCGCCGCCCGCTTGGCCGATCAAGCCGCCCGCCGGGCGCGGTTCGGTAATTCGGCCTGCATGCAGGAGCCGAATCTCAAGAGCGGCTGCGGCGCGTTGCGTGATTTTCAAAACCTCATTTGGATGGCCTTTTTCAAATACCGCACCCGGGCTTTGTGGGATTTGGAGGCGCGGGCGCTCATCACCCCGGCCGAGCGCAAACAACTCAAAACCGCCTACGATTTCCTCCTGCGCGTGCGCACGGAGTTGCATTACCACACCAACCGTTCCGTGGATGTGCTGGCCAAAGCCCTTCAGCCCGCCGTGGCGCATCATCTCGGGTTTGCCGATCGCTCGCCGCGGCGCCGCATCGAACGCTTCATGCGCGAGCTCTATACGCAGGCGCGCAACATTTTCCTCATCACCCGCATGCTGGAGCAGCGCCTGGCGTTGTTGCCTACCCCGGCGACCCATCGCCAGACACAGCGGGTGTTGCGGACCGGGCGCCGCGGCGCCACGCAGGAGCCGAAAGATGGTTTCCGGTTTGAGAAGGGACAGATTCACGCCCTGACTCCGCAGGTGTTCCAAGATGATCCGCGCCGCTTGATGCGCGTGTTTCTCTATGCGCAGCAGCGCCGGCTCCATCTGCATCCCGACCTGGCCCAGCTTGTGCGCAATCAACTTTTCCTCGTGGATCGCGCGTTTCGCAACGACGCGCACGTCGCGGAGACGTTTCTCGCCCTGCTCAGCGAACGCGGCAACGTGGCGCCCGTCCTGCGGGCCCTGCATGAGGTGGATTTACTGGGGAAATACCTGCCGGAATTTGGCCGATTAACCTGCCGGGTGCAGCACGAGTTTTATCATCAATACACGGTGGATGAACATACGCTGGTCAGCTTGGAGCAACTGGATCGTGTCTGGGAGGCGCAACAGCCGCCGCATCAGCATTACACCGGGTTACTTCAGGGACTCGAACAGCCGCAGCTTTTGTATCTGGCGCTCTTGTTGCACGACACCGGCAAGGCGTTCAGCGGCGGCCAGCACGCGGCGGTGGGCGCAACCATTGCCCAGCGCGTGGCCCGCCGGTTGCGACTGCCGCCCGCCGCCGCTGATTCGGTGCGCCGTCTGGTGCATCATCATTTGTTGATGGCCCAGGTCTCTCAACGACGCGATTTAGACGACCCTGCCGTGATCCGCCATTTTGCCCGCGCGGTGGAGTCCGTGGAAAATCTGGATCGGCTCACCCTTCTGACCTTTGTGGATGGGCAGGCCACCAGCGACCAGTTGTGGAACGGGTTCAAAGATTCCCTCCTGCGCACGCTGCACGCTAAAACCCGTCCGGTGTTGACGGGCGAGGCTGAATTCGCGCGCGCCGGCGAGCGGCGTCGCGAGGCGTTGTTTGAAGCCACACGGAAACGTCTGATCGCCCGGGTGAGCGCGGAGGAGTTGACGGCCCATTTCAACACGTTACCCGCCCGTTATTTCCAGACGCACGACGCAACGGAAATCGCCGAAGACCTCGGGCTCGTGAATCTTTTCTTGCTC
>MWDV01000093.1 GCA_002070715.1 Verrucomicrobia bacterium ADurb.Bin118 | reverse complement strand
CGGCAAACTAAACCTGCCAGTCTCATTTTTTGGGCGACGGCTTTGCCTTGATTCCAAAAACGAGGGCGGCAAACTCCGGAATGGAGCTTCGACTTTTTCATCCCTGCTTTGCCTTGATTCCAAAAACGAGGGCGGCAAACTGTAACGGCTAAGAAAAGGAGGAGCAGAGGTGCTTTGCCTTGATTCCAAAAACGAGGGCGGCAAACTGTGGGGGCGTTGTCGGTTCGCCCCCGGTTGCTTTGCCTTGATTCCAAAAACGAGGGCGGCAAACTCAGTCCGGTTGCCGTCGCCATTCCGGTGTAGCTTTGCCTTGATTCCAAAAACGAGGGCGGCAAACTGTCGCCGCACCGCGTCCGCTAAGGTCGCGGGCTTTGCCTTGATTCCAAAAACGAGGGCGGCAAACTATTTGGGAACTCATGCGCGACGAGCTTGATGCTTTGCCTTGATTCCAAAAACGAGGGCGGCAAACTAAACCTGCCAATCGCATTTTTTGGGCAACGGCTTTGCCTTGATTCCAAAAACGAGGGCGGCAAACTGATGAATTATGAACAAAAATATACTATCTTGCTTTGCCTTGATTCCAAAAACGAGGGCGGCAAACTCTGACGCCATTGGGCCGTGCCGGCGCTGGTGCTTTGCCTTGATTCCAAAAACGAGGGCGGCAAACTAAGTTCTGCGGTCAATTCAAGGTCTTTTTTGCTTTGCCTTGATTCCAAAAACGAGGGCGGCAAACTAGGAATTGTAAATTGAATGGTAATTTGAGTGCTTTGCCTTGATTCCAAAAACGAGGGCGGCAAACTTGGTATCAATTTTCCAAAGGTGAATGGCATGCTTTGCCTTGATTCCAAAAACGAGGGCGGCAAACTAACCGCAATGTCGTTAGCATCCACCCCACGCTTTGCCTTGATTCCAAAAACGAGGGCGGCAAACTCGCCGCCGCCTGTCGCGGCAAGGTGCGGGGCTTTGCCTTGATTCCAAAAACGAGGGCGGCAAACTCGTGGCGATGGTGTTGGTGTTGACTTTGACGCTTTGCCTTGATTCCAAAAACGAGGGCGGCAAACTTCTTCCTCGCGTCGGATGTCGCGCGATGCGCTTTGCCTTGATTCCAAAAACGAGGGCGGCAAACTTAAGTCCTCAATGGACGCTCCCGTGCGCGGCTTTGCCTTGATTCCAAAAACGAGGGCGGCAAACTGCAAGGCGTGGTGGGACGGGAATCGTAACAGCTTTGCCTTGATTCCAAAAACGAGGGCGGCAAACTCGGTGCGAACTTATGGCCCGACACCCTCCAGCTTTGCCTTGATTCCAAAAACGAGGGCGGCAAACTCAGTGGGCGTAAACCACTGAGTTTGCCGGGGTTAGCCTTGTTGGCAACCCCGCGAACTGATGCCTTAAATGGCCGGACAATGGATTTGGATGCAGTGTTTGGCAACTGAATCCCGGGCGCCGGTTGATCGAAGCATCTTGTTACCAAAGCTGGATTTGCTCGGGCAAATCCTCGGGTTTCATTTCAACAGCCGGTGCGCCTTGAATAACATGAGAGCGCTCCCACTGAGCCCGCGTCACCAGTAGCGCCCGTACGCTGCCTTCGGACGGAAGATTTTTTTTGAGCCGTCCGATATGCGTTTCTTGGCGCGCGAAGGAGACGCACGCCCGCGCATATACGCTGAACTGGATCATTTGATAACCGTCATCAATCAAGAAATTGCGGAAGTCCGTGGCAGCCTTGCGCTGTTTCCTGGTGCCCACCGGCAGATCGAACGCGACGATTAGCCAGCCCATTTTATATTTTTGGGTGTCCACGGTTTGTAATGGCGTGGCTGGTTTTCGGTCACGGCTTTGCGAAAACTACGCACTACGCCTTCAATCACGCCCCGGATTTCCAGCGTTAAATCCAAGTAATCCACCCGCTCCAGCGGAAAGCCAGTCACCCATTTACGATATTCTTTGGTGACCTCCCATGTTGGGGTTTCGGGATGCTGTTGGACCCATTGTACCACGCGCCATTCCACGCACGGGCGGAATGGTTCCATGAGGTCGTAAGCCAAAGGGGTGCTGCGCTCACGCGGGACGTGAGCGATGCCAAACGTGGGGTCCAGGCCGACCCCGAGCAGTTTTTGCAGTACGGTGGAGAGCAAGACCGCATACCCATAATTCAACAGATGGTTCAACCCGCCACGCGCCCGGTCGCGGACAAAACTTTCGTCCTTCAAGCTGCGACCAAAAATCTGCCAGAACGTCTTGGCGCAGAGGGATTCCTTGTGCGGCTTTCTTCCGAAAGCGGTGTCGCGGAGGTTGGTCAATAATTTGTCTTGGGGAGCGATGTGTTCGGCCAGCGCAAATTGATTTTGGCATTTGGCGTCAATGGTTTTTTTCCACAAATGCGCCCGGATGCGCGGCGTGAGGCGGAGCAGGGCGCGGGAAAGAAGGGTGTCGGTGGAACGATTCGCGGGGAGGACGAGGCTGATCGGTTTGAATGATTCGCAAATAATCAAGGCCACGCCCTGTTTGGCAGCTTGCAGAAATAACTCGCTGTGAATCGAAGCCGAGAAACTGGTGATGATAATGGAAGCCACGTCTTCCAGCGGAAGTTTTCGTTCGCCTTCCGCCGTTTTACAAATCAACTGGCCGTCTTTGCAACCTACTGCGCATTGCGGCGAGTCTATGCTGACGAGGTGGTAGGCCATGTGGGGACGCCCGTAAGAGGTGGCTTAACAACCCGCATTCCATTCTTAAGCAAGCTTGCCAACAGGACATTTATCTTGTGGCCGGCCATCTTGTTTTTCAACCGGACAACATCGGGAAAACCCAAATCAACAGCTATTCCGGAGGTGTTGTTTTTTACTGAAAAAACCCGCCATATTCCCATAAATTTTCCTTGAGGTACTTTCACGAGTTGCCCATTTCGCAACACCCTTGGCCTTTTTCCCCCATTGGCTTTTTTCAATTCCCGCAGGCGCTCCCAGACTTTGTGAAAAGGGATAATTGTTGGTTCGGGGTCGAGTGCCACGCCGTAGTTGTCAGGGATGATCAGGACGCCTTTGTTAACGGACAGCTTCCCGGGTTGAAGACCGAGAAGTTTACTTGTCTTTTCTTCGGTTTGTTTAAGCGGCCGAGACTCGTCAGCTTGGCGGATCCGTTGTTGGATCCTGGCCTTGCCTGCTTTTACTTCCACTACCCGCCAAGTATTTTGCTCCACCCGCAGCCCTCCCATTCTTGCCGGGACGTGTTGAACGACGCGCTTTTCCGCAAGGCGCTGGCGGATTTGCTCCTTGAGCCGGTTATCCAGATCGCGCATTTCGAAGCGGTGATTAGCGCTGAAAGTGAAGATGCCCAAAGCCATCAATTCTTCCTTTTCCGCATCGTTGACAGTGCGCTTCACGATCAATTCCCAAACGCGCCCATGATTGGGAATAAAATGTGAGGCCAGACCGAGCGCACAGGCATCCAGAGCATGATGCAGGTGGGTGATACCGCGAATATCGGTTTTGTTTTTTACCTCGCCGTTTTCATCCAGCACCTGTGGATTGGCCAGGCTGAGGCAACCGAGGATTTTCCAGGCTTTGCGCACTGCGGCGGTAACCGAGCCGGGCAACGAAACAATGATGGGTGGTTGTTCGTGTCCGGCAAAGGCCCGTTTTAACACTTGCGCGCCCAGGCGAACGAGTTGCGAGGTTTGTGTCAGGTCGCGTGGGGTGAATTCTTTGTCCTCATACTTGGGTAACAACAACAGCTCTTTACGGCGTTTCTTACGCTTTTTGTCGTCGTCATGTCGTCCTTTATAGGTTTCCAGGCTTTCGACGAATTGCCGGTAGCGAGAGAGGCTCATGATCGAAAGATGGGGCAAATCAGGAACGGGTTTGCCCTGTTCCTGTTCGACGAATTCCCATGCGGTACGATTGCTTTTCCACTTGTTAATCGCGCTGAAAGTTATGACCAATGAATCCAACGCATCCGACGCCCGATGGGAGCGCGGGACAATGTGATCTTTATCCACGTAGCGGCTGACCAATTGTCTGGGTTCGTAATCCTGCCCGGTGTAGGGGCATTTCCAGCCCAGATCTTCGGCAATCCGCGCCTTGCGGATGAGTCCGGCGGTAATGGGAATCCGCGTATTCTCCTCAGCAAACGCTTTCTCCAATTTGGCGGCAACGGCATGATGATTGTCGATCCGCCGGTTCAAATCTTGGGCTTTTTCCTTCGCCGTTTTACCGGACATTTCCCGCAGATCTCGATTTACTTCGATGGTAATTTTACCGATACGGGTTTTGTCCTTGCCGGCATATTCATTGATGATGCCGTTCAGCAAGCGCTCCAGAATCAAAAGCCGATGGCGAACCAGATGGTTGTTGGTTTGCGCGGCGATCTCGCGAGCCAACTGCCGCTGCCGGATTTCTTCACTGAGGAAAAGGCAGCCTCCCGGTTCTTTCGGATGCTGGCCATCCATAACCTCTGCGTAAGCCTGTTGGAGTAGGGGGCGCGCGAACGCCGCCCGGCCCGCCAGTTTGATCGGTTGGGGCGGAAATTGGCGTTCGAGCAAATCTTCACGGGTTAACGGTTTGTCTTTTTTCCTCGATTTTACATGCCGGGCCTCCAGTTGTTTTTGCACCGCAGTGTCGAAGGCGGCGACATCGCCATACCCGGCCAGTTGGGTGCGGATTTGTGCCAGGGAAAATACTTTTCCACGCCGCCATTGACCGCGCAGCCGGCTTTGCAAACGTTCCGGCAACAACTCCCAGAAGGGCGCGAGTTCCGTGGAGCGAACGAGTTTTTGCACCGGATCCAATGTCAGGGCTTCCTTGGCGTCTGGATGCATCAACATCGTATCGAGGTTGTCCTGAATTGCGTTGGAGACGTTACGGACCGTTTTTTTGAATTGTTCCGCAGTCATGGCGCCAACGCGGCGCATCTGCTGGTCCAATTCTCTGCGCTCGCCAGGGCTGAGGGGAGAAAGCTTTAATTCCCCGAAGCGGGCGATCCGCACGTTGGCCAGTTGCATGGCCCAGCGGAAATTCAGGAATTCATTAGAATTCCGGGAGGGCACTTTCTGGCCACTGATCGGGCATTGGGAAATAATGCGGTTGTCAAAACGGGGAACGAGTTGACCGAAAAGCAGGCCGCCTTGAAAACGATTGGGCAACTTCAAATTCGGGCAGGGAATGGCCTGCCAGTTGGTAAACAGAGCTTCTTCGAGACGCCCGTCCACCCCGGGCAGTATGTCGTGGTGTGCCTGTAAAATCTTCCGAACCTCGTTTTCGACAATTTCTCGCGGGAAAGCCGCCTTCAAACCTTTGAACCGTTTCGTGGAAGATTTTTTCTTCCCGGATAAATCAATGCCAAGCTCCCGGCAAAAAGTTTCCGCCATGCTTTTAGTGCGGTGCTTGTCCATAAGCGTTCGTGCGTTGGCCTCTTTTTCGGAATCTTCCTGTTGCGCCTGTGCTTCGGCGGCGCTCCAGCGTCGGTTCGCATCATAGCCACGATTATGCGCATACCAGCGCAGCACATCCCAAAGCTCCGCCCAAGTGAGCCGCTTCCCGCCCTGTAAAACCTGAGCGGCCAACCGCCAAGGCCAAGCACACCCCGGCTGGTTCAAGGTCGCTTCATCCAAGACGCCAAGTTGTTTGAGTAGGATTTTTATTCGGGCGATGCGTTGCCTGGTTGAGCGGATGTGCCGGCGTTGCCGCCGAAAGGCCCGCCGGTGCGAGGCGAGACAGTCATTTGCGCCAAAGGTCACAACGCCGCAGCCGAGAAGATTGACGGATGGTGTTTCCGTTTGTGCGGGTGCCGGTGACACGGACTGCAGCACTGCCCAGCCGATGGAGCTATGGCCGACATCGAAAGCGAGTTCCAAATCGGCGGTTTGGGAAAGCGTATTTTTTTGCTTGTCTTTCATGGCGTGGTTTGGTTGAATGTCGAGGTCTTAATTGGAATCAAGACAAAGTTAGATAACGCAGACCGTCTCCCTATCCGCCAAGCGGATACACCGGTATAAAAGCGTTTTTTAATACAACCCGGCGGAGCCCCGCTTCGCCGGGTTGGTTTTTTGGTTGAAAAATCTGAGGCGACGGCTGCCCCCAAGATTTTTTCCGGATGCCTTAAATTCCCGGTTGCGCGGTTCAGAAGGTGGCTCGTATTTCGGATTATGCGGGGTTTCATAATGGCGCGGGGTGCGGTTGAGCGAGCTCGGATGTATCGGTTTTGGCTGCGGTGGAGGAATGATTCCCAAACTACAAACGGCTTGCCTTGAGGTGGCTGAGGCCAGCGGGATGCGCACTCACTCACTGCGATGATATGTCGGGATCTCTCGATGTTGCCTTTGATCAATAGCCGCCGGGGGGCAAATCTGGTGTTTCCGTCGCTTGGAGATAGTGTGGGGGCGAGCCCACGTTTTCCCGGCTTGTCGGGCAGAAGTTGCAGTCTGGCGGTGATACCGTTCGCGATTTCAACCCGGATGGCTTTGCCTTGGTCGATCCGATTCATTGTGTTGTCTCCAGCGGTTCGCTGCTCGGGCTGTTTATCAAATGTTTGGCCGAAAAACCAGACTGTTTTTTGTAATATTCATAGATCGGTATGCCACGCGCGGAGAACTCGGTGGCCGCCGTACGCCGCGGGAGAGAAGGCTGTCGGCGGTGCGATTCGTCATCGAAAGAAAATGTGCAGCGGATCAATTATTTCAGGTTTGGGCTTGCCCGCGTTTTTCGATGACGCCAGTTTGGCCGGTATGAAACGTGTTATTCTTCCGATTGTGTTGCTGGTCGGTTACAGCCAATTTTTCTGCATGTCAGGGGCCGCTCAATCTGTCAAGGAATCCGCGGTTGACCGGGTCCAAAGCCCGCGTCCGCTGGTTATCGCCCACCGGGGCTATTCAATTGCCGCGCCCGAAAACACGGTGCCGGCGTTTCGACTGGCCCTCACGACCGGGGCGGATTTGATCGAACTGGATTACTACCACAGCCAGGACGGGGTGCCCGTGATTCTCCATGATTCGACGTTGGATCGCACGACCGACGCGGTTGCCCGCTGGGGCAAAGGCCAGCGGCCGCACGCGCACACGGCGGCGGAGTTGTTGAGTCTGGATGCCGGCAAATGGTTCAGCCCGATCTACGCGGGCACCCGGTTGCCGTCCTTGGAGGAATCGCTGGACGTGATTCAAGGCGGCGGTGGCATGACGCTCATTGAGCGGAAAGAGGGCGATCCTGCCACGCTGGTCAAGCAGTTACGCGCGCGCCGGTTGATCAATCAGGTGGTGGTGCAGGCGTTTGACTGGCAGTTCCTCCGTCAACTCCATGAACTAGCGCCCGAACAGGTCCTGGGCGGGTTGGGCGCGCCGGGTCGCCTGGCGGACGGCAGCCAGCCGACCATCAAGGACAAGGGGCTCAACGCGACGTGGCTGGATGAACTGGAGAAAACCGGAGCCAAGGTGGCCGGCTGGAACCGCAATGTCTCCAAAGCCGCCGTGGCCCTGGCGCATCAGCGCGGCATGAAGGTCTGGGTTTATACGATTGACGATGCCGAGACGGCCAACGCCCTGCTCGACATGGGGGTGGATGGGATCATCACCAACAATCCCGGATTGATCTGGCGCACGCTGGCGTTGCGCGGATTGCCATAAGACCGCGCGCAGTCGGCGGACACAAAAATTTCTCAAGCCGCGCGGTTGCGGGGATTGAGGGATCGCCCGGCGCCACGAGGCCGCGCGGCTATTTCGGCATTGCCAGCGGCGCCGGAGGATGCGACAACCCGGTCATGCAAACCTCGCGCCGTGATTTTCTGCGCCGGTCCGCGGGTCTGGCCGTTGCTGGTTCGGTGTGGTCCGCGACCCACCGGCTTCCGTCCGCTCCGCAATCAAGCCCGTCCCAGGCATTGCGTCTCGGAGGCCCCTGTTTTCTTAAGACGGAAGATCCGGAGGCATTGGCCCGCGCGCATCGGCAGCTCGGCTATCGGGCGGCGTATTGCCCGAATGTGCCGCTGCACGATACCGACCGCATTGCGGCGTATGCCGCGGCTTTTACCCGGCACGAGGTGGTTATCGCTGAAGTTGGGCGCTGGGTGAATTTGCTCGATGCCGATCCGGAGAAGCGCCGGCAAAACCGGCAAACCGTTACCGAAGGCCTGGCGTTGGCAGAGGCCATTGGCGCGTGTTGTTGCGTGGACATCGCGGGTTCATTTCATCCCACCTCGTGGTTCGGTCCGCATCCGGATAATTTCACGCCGAAATTCTTTGACGCCGCGGTGGAGAACGCGCGGAAGATCATTGACGCTGTCCAGCCGCGGCGGGCGAAGTTTTGTTACGAGATGATGGGCTGGGCCATGCCGCACACCCCGGATAATTATCTCAAGCTGTTGCGCGCCGTGGACCGCAAGGCGTTTGCCGTGCATCTGGATCCCTGCAATCTCATCAATTCTCCCGAGAAGTTTTATCGCAACACGGACCTGCTGAACGAGTGCTTCGACAAACTGGGCCAGTGGATCGTGAGTTGTCATGCGAAAGACCTGCGGTGGGAGATTGAAATGAACGTGCATTTCCGCGAGGTGCGGCCGGGATTGGGCTCGCTGGATTACGCAACGTTCCTGCGCCGGCTCGCGCAACTGCCGCAAAACCCGCCGCTCATGCTCGAACATCTGTCAACCGCCGAGGAATACGCCGCCGCTGCCCAACATCTCCGGACTGTGGGACAAACCCTCGGGTTGAGCTTCGACTGACGATCAGCCCCCGCACAGGCTTTTCTCCGGAGCGGGAGGGGAGTCGTCAAGGCGATTGGATTTGTTCGCTTTCTGAAACGCCGGTTTAGGGCCGGGCCAATCCGGTTGATTTCCCCTCCGCCGATTCAGCTCAGCGCCGGCATGATTTCGGGCTGCGCTTTAATCCGAAGCCGCCGGGGGCGCAATGATCACTTCGAGCCCACGGGCGCGGAGTTGCGCGACCAATTCCGGCGGGGATTGATCATCGGTCACGATGGTATGAATGGAGGCGAGGTCGCACAAAGGCGACACCGAACGCCGGCCAAACTTGGTATGGTCCAGGCACATGATGACCCGGGCCGCCGCGCGCATCATGGCCCGTTGAATGTCAATCAACAGGCCGTGGGAA
>MWDV01000092.1 GCA_002070715.1 Verrucomicrobia bacterium ADurb.Bin118 | reverse complement strand
CCGTTCGTGTCGAAGGTAATTTGCCCCACTAGGGGCGAATGGTCAAGATAATCGTACGTGGCGCGATGCGTGCCGCACGACATGGTTTGAGAAAAACGATTGATCAGCGAACGTTTGGCCGGGCGAAACAATTTGTTTGTCCAGTGGCGGCAGCGAGAATTCTGCGGAATGACAGCTCGGTTCAGTTTAATGAAAAAACCGTGAGGCAAACCGGATTAGTATTCCAGTTCACCCCACGGGTATAATTGCCAGGGAATTCGCGCGCTGGCCGCGTGGCGACGGGTTAATCGTTGACCGTAATCCGCCGGGGTTGTTGTTGCGCTGATTTTGGCAATGTCAGCGTCAGCAATCCCTGCTCGATCCGGGCCGAGATCTTTGAGGTGTCGAGGGTGGGATCCAGCTCAAACACCCGGCGGTAGTCCGCCTCATTGCGCTCGCGAAGTAATTGTTCACCGCTGACTTTTTCCACCTGGCGCCGGCCCAGGAGGGTGATTTCGTTGCCCTCCAGGGTGACTTCCAAACCGTTCTTGTCCACGCCGGGCATCTCCGCCTCCAAGATATAGGCTTGGGTGGTTTCGTAAATGTTCACCGGGGGCATGACATATTCCACGCGCACCGCGCGAGTTTCCGTTCGTAATTCTTTTTCCTGTGTCGTATTCATGATTTTGGATTTTGGTTGGGCCCGGCGGGCAGGCTCGCCCGCCGGGCGGGATTCCGGGTTTAGCCCACTTTCACCTCGATCTGTTTTGGCTTCGCTTCCTCGGTCTTGGGCAGCGTCACGGTCAACACGCCGTCTTTGTACTGCGCGCTGATTTTATCCACCGCCACCGGCGCTGGCAGCAGCACCGTGCGCTGGAAACGGCCGACAAACCGCTCGGCGCGGTGGACTTCGCCGTCAGGCCGCGCTTGCTCCCCGCGTCGCTCGCCTGAAATGGTCAGGCAGCCCTCGTGGAGCGTGAGGTTGATGTCGTCCTTCTTCATTCCGGGCAATTCACATTTCACGGTGAAATGGTCCTTGTCTTCGTTCAGATCCAGTGCCGGCATCCATCCGCCCAGCAGACTGGAAGCGCGGCTGAATTCCGCAAAAGGCGTTTCAAATAAGCGGTCAATTTCGTTTCGGAGATCCGACAGCCGCCCGAACACGGGCCAGCTAGTCAATTCCGGTCGTTGCCATCGTGTTAGCATCATTGTCGTATCCTTTCTCTTTAATATGTTTGTTTCGTTTTTAACAACACAATCAATGGAGCTAGAGGCATACCAAAAATGGTCAAATTTATAACCAATTGATAATCAGATTGTTAAAGATATAACGATTCAGTAAACTCGATAAAAACGCGTCGAATTGACTCTAATATAGAAATTTTCAGGCCTGTTATAGTGACAATATGGCTCTTTATTTGGGCAAATAAGAACTACAGCCGAAAAGAGTTTATCAGTTGGCTATGGATGGGATGGCTCCCAGCAAAAGCTGCGGCAACAGCAGTGGGCGGTGATTCTCGGGGATGCCGCTCCGCCCCCGTGACAGATTGGTTTTGCCGCCGGTTTATCGAGACCGGCACAACGGATTGGGGTTCCGTGGTTTTGCTAACATGCCGACACCGAGAGCAAACAGCTACGGTTTTATTTTACACGCTTTGGGGAATACGGCTCGGCTGGGTCGGGATGAAACGGCAAAAAGAAAAGCCCAAGCAATGGTTGTTGCTTGGGCGAATTGGTTCAAAGGAGGTGACTTAATCAAAAGCGTGCCCGGCGCAGCAGAGCACGTTTTTGACTTTGTGCCGCACCAGTTCTTTCACCGCGATGCGTGCCGGGCCGAGGTATTTTCGCGGATCGAATTCACCCGGCTTCTCGGCGAACACCTTGCGGATGCCGGCAGTCAACGCGATGCGCAGGTCGGTGTCAATGTTCACCTTGGTGCAGCCGGTGCGGCGGGCGACTTCAATGTCCGCTTCCGGCACCCCCCGGGCATCCGGCATTTTACCGCCGTACTTGTTGACCTCATCAACGAGGTATTGCGGCACACTGGACGCGCCGTGCAGCACCAGCGGATAATCACCCAATCCGGCATTCATGAGCGCCTGCTTGATGAGCTTGAGGCGTTCGAGGTCCAAGTGTTGTTCGCCCTTGAATTTGTAGGCGCCGTGGCTGTTGCCGATGGCGACGGCCAGGGAGTCGCAGCCGGATTCCTTGACGAATTTCACAGCTTCATCCGGCACGGTGTAGTGGCCGCTGACCGAATGGGCGCCGCCTTCCTCTCCGTCGTCGAACTGCGCCCCCACGAGGTGGCCCAGCTCGGCTTCCACCACGCAGTTATGTTTGTGCGCGTATTCCACCACCTTCTTGGTGATCTCGACGTTTTTCTCGAAGGGTTCGTGGGAGGCGTCAATCATGACGCTGGTGAATCCCTCGTCAATGCACTGCTTGCACAGTTCAAAGGTGTCGCCGTGGTCCAGGTGGACGGCGATGGGGATGTTGGAAAGGCTGACCGCCGCTTCGATGAGCTTCTTGAGATAGACGGGGTTGGCGTATTGGCGGGCCCCTTTGGAGATTTGAAGGATCAGCGGCGCTTTCTCCTCTTCGCAGGCCTCAACGATGGCCTGGATCAATTCCATGTTGTTTACGTTGAACGCGCCAAGGGCGTATTTGCCTTTGAGCGCTTTGGCGAACAGATCGCGTGTATGTGTCAGTGGCATAAGCTTCCAGTTTCTTGAGTCCAAAATCGCTCCTCAAGGAACGACAGCATCCAGCATAGAGCAAGCGGGCGGGGGAGCAAGGAAACAAAACAACGCGCCCCCTCCGGGGCGGCACCGGAAGGGGCGCGGCAGGACCGGCGCCGGCGCGTCAACGATTGGAGGGATTGACGATTTCGGACATCTTGAAAATGGGCAGGAACATACAAATCACCATGCCGCCGATGACGACGCCCAGGAACACAATCAAAATCGGCTCAATCAACGAGGTTAATCCCGACAATGTCGTTTCGATTTCCTCGTCCAGGAAGTCCGCCACGCGTTCGAGCATGTTATCAATTTTCCCGGTTTGCTCGCCGGCGGTGATCATCCGGACGATCATGGTTGGGAACACGGGATGTTTGCCGATGGCGGTGGAGATGCCCTCGCCCCGTTCGATGTCGCCGGCGGCCGAACGAATGGCCTTTTCCATGACCACGTTGCCGACGGTTTGGGAGACGATTTGCAGAACCTCCAGAATGGGCACCCCGCTGCGGATCAACGACGCCAGCGTGCGCGTAAACCGGGCCAGACAGATTTTGTGGGCGATGACCCCAAAGATCGGCATGCGGATGCGATACCGATCCCAGAATTCCCGGCCGGGTTTGGTTTTGATGAAATAAAACCAGCCGTACACCACCGCGCCGCCGCCGATCAAGAGCAGCAGAATGTAGCGCTGCACGAACTCGCTCAGTTTGATCATGTACAAGGTCGGGCCGGGCAGTTTGGCGCCGAAACCGGAAAAGATGTCCCCGAACACCGGCACCACCTTCACCAGCAAAAAGATGGTGATTAAAATGGCCACGATGGTGACCACGGTGGGATACATCATCGCCGATTTGACCTTCTTGCGGAGGCGCGCGGTGTTTTCCAGATACGTTGCCAGCCGCGCCAGAATTTCCGCCAACAATCCGCCTTTTTCCCCGGCGGCCACCATGCAGACGTACAGGCGGGTGAACACCTTGGGATGCTTTTGCAGCGCCTCGGAGAAGCTGTCGCCACCCTCCACCCGCGTGCAAACGTCCCGGATGACATCGCGCATGACTTTGTTGGTCGTCTGTTCGGCCAGCGCCTGGAGGGACTGCACCATGGCCAATCCCGCGTCAATCATGGTCGCCAATTGCCGCGTAAAGATGACCAGGTCATGCAAGGCCACGCGACCGCCACTGGTCCGTCCCCGCTTGCTGAGGCGTTCTTCGATGGAGATGACCAGCAAATTGCGGTTGAGCAGCGTGGCGATGGCGGCTTGCTCCGTCACGGCCTCCACGGCACTGCGGACTTCCCGGCCGGTCCCGGTTTCTCTGGCAACAAAGGCAAACGATGGCATACGTTCTGTAATGTTTTATCACCACAGCCCGACCGGATGACCCTGTGGCCCGGCGTTGGACCTGATTCCGGCGAACGACTCTGCGGTTGCCTCGGCAAAAAGCAATCTGCGTTCCATATTCTTGTTCAATGGAATCGTTCCTCCCGGTCTGGAATGTTTAATGGCGTAAACGGAGAGTGACCGCCTTCAGGGCGGGCCGTTTTCCAGCTAATCCGGGTTAAATTTGACGGGTATTTTTGGCGCCGATGTCATTGGGCTGCCCAAACTTCGGACACCCTTGCCGCGAAACGGTTCAGTCCTGTGGCGCGGCACTTTGCTATCAATATCCGCTGGTAACCGGCACTGCTGGCTGTACCTCAACCCGTATTCCGTCCTTTGATCTCCCCGCCAAATCCGGAAAAATCGTTGTTCTCCCCGTTGCTGTGTCAAACCGGCCGGGTCCGCTCCGGCGGCCGCCGGCTTGTGCCGAAACAACTCCCTCCTGTCTTGCCTTGTGCTGGAATCGGCTCCACCTTTGGGACAACCTGACGCATGCAATACGGATTTAATCGCGCATAGCCATGATTCATTCAATGGTATTTACCACGCAGGGTCGCCTGCACAGCCAGAACATTGAAATGTTCTTGATGCCCACGCTGCTGAGCGACACCAACCTGTTTCTCTGGGTGGATTTGGAAGATCCCACGCCCGAGGAAATCCGGTATGTGCTCGAAGAGGTGTTCCATTTCCATCCGCTTTCCATCGAGGACTGTGTCGCGGTGAGCGAATCGCCAAAGGTGGAGGAATATCAACCGCGCGAAGAGGATCGGTTTGCGCCGTATCTGTTCATCGTCATCCACGCGGTGGACTACAGCCGTCGGGACGGGGTGTTTGCGACCACGGAATTGAATTTTTTCCTGGGCAAAAATTTTCTCGTCACGTTCCACCGGGGGCCGATGCGCAGCGTGCAACTCACGGAAGACCGGGCCATCCGGGGCAGCGGCGGCATCGCCCGCGCGCCCGACCGGGTCGCCTACAATCTGCTGGATTCCATCGTGGATCATTACAAACCCGCCCTGGACGAATTATCGCTGGAGATTGCGGAACTCGAACAACAGGCGTTGCAGCATCCCACCAAGGAAGTCCTGACCAAAATTTTACAGACCAAAAAGGAGGTGCTCCATCTGCGACGCATCATCGGGCCGCAACGCGAGGTCATCGCCCGGTTTGCCCACGGCGAATTCAAGCTCATCCGCGCGCATGTCGTGCCCTATTTCCGGGATGTGCATGATGCCTTGTTCCGGATTACGGAAATGGCCCAGGGTTACGCCGATTCGCTCACCGGCATCCTGCAGGTGTATCTCAACATGTCGTCCAATCAGACCGGCGAAGTCATCAAGGTGCTCACGCTGTTTACCATTCTGACCACGCCGATGATGCTGGTGGGCACGTGGTATGGCATGAATTTCGAGCCCATGCCGGAGCTACACTGGACTTTCGGATATGCGTTGGTTACACTGCTCACCGTCCTGGCGACCGCCGGGGCGTTCTACTACTTCAAGCGCAAGCAATGGTTTTAAGACGTGTCATCCCGTTCGCGTCCCGTGAATTGCCGTTCCGCCGCGTGATGGTTGAGGCGGCGGTTTTGCGGCGACGGGGTTGGTTTTGCGGGCGATCCGCCCGGCCTCTCCCCTGATCCCTATGGCCGCCGCTAAATCCAGTTTTCTCGACAAAGTCCTCGGTCGCATTGGGCGGTTGGATGCCGAGGGTCTGCAAACGGTGGTGCAACGTCTCGCGCGCGAACGGCGGTTTCTCGAGATTCTGTTCAACACCATCGAAGACGGCTTGTTGGTCGCCGATGAAACCGGGCGGGTGCTCTATTACAATCAAGCCGTGACGCGGCTCATCGGTTTGCCGCCCGGCGGCGAGGGCCGGCACGTGCGTGAGTGCCTGCCGGAACTGGACTGGGAACGGCTCGCGCATTCCGAACCGGGGGGGCGCCGGGTGGTCCGCCATGAATTTGAGGTGCATTATCCGCGACCACGGTTTCTCCGGCTTTATGCCGCGCCGCTGGATGGCGAAACCACCGATAGCAGCGGCGTGGCGTTGATTCTGCACGACGCCACCGAGGCCCGGCAGCAGACCTTTGACGCCATTGAAAGCGAGCGCATCCAGGCGCTCACCTTGCTGGCGGCCAGTGTGGCCCATGAAATCGGCAATCCGCTCAACGCCCTGCACATTCATCTCCAACTGATGGAGCGGCAGTTGAAAAAACTGCGGGACCTCTCGGCGGTGCCGGAACCGACCCCGACTGCCGTGCGGCGGCGCGGCGCGGCGTCGGCGGCGCCGGATCTGCGTGAAGCCCAGGAGAGCGTGGCTAAGCTGGACGAATATCTCCACGTGGCCAAGGGGGAGATTCATCGCTTGGATTACATCATCACCCAATTTCTCCAAGCCCTGCGGCCCGTGCCGCCGCAGTTGCAGCTCGCATCCTTGAATGATGTGGTCGGGAAAACGCTGGACCTTCTGCGGCCCGAACTCGACAACCGCGAAATCCGGGTGGAATCCCGGCTCGCCCGGCAACTGCCGCCGACCCCGATGGACCCCGTGCAACTGCAACAGGTGTTGGTGAACCTGGTCAAAAACGCCATGCAGGCCATGACCAAGGGCGGGCGGCTCACGTTGCGGACCGGATCGGGCACCGACGGCGCCTGGGTGAGCGTGACCGACACCGGCCGCGGCATTCCGCAGGAACAGATCAACCGCTTATTTGAACCGTGCTATACCACCAAACGGAAAGGATCCGGGCTGGGACTGATGATTGTCTTGCGCATCGTGCGGGCGCACCAAGGCCGCATCGAGGTCGAAAGCCAGCCCGGCCGCGGCAGCACTTTCCGGGTGTGGCTGCCCCTGCACGAGCCCCGGCCGCACTTGTTGGAAGCGCCCGCCCCGGCGCCGCCAGAAGAATGACGAGCCCTGCGGACCCATGGAAAAACCGACGCTATTAATTGTGGATGACGAGAAGCCGACGCGCGAGGGATTGCGCGCCGCGCTTGAGGATCGTTTTGACGTGTACGTGGCCGCCGATGCCGGGGCTGCGCTGGAATTGCTCGAACAGGAAACCTTTGACGTCGTGCTGACGGATTTCCGGCTTCCCCATGAAGACGGCATGAAACTCATCGCCCGCGCCAAGTCGTTAAGCAAGCCGCCGGTCTGCCTGTTGATGACCGCCTACGGCTCGGAGGAACTGGCGGTCGAGGCGATGAAACGCGGCGCGGACGATTACATTGCCAAAGGACGATTGCAAATTGACGAGCTGGAGATGCGCATCACCCGCGCGTTACGGCAACGCAATCTCGAGGCGGAAAACGTGGCGCTCCACCAGCAACTCGATACGAAATTCGGCCTGGAAAATCTCGTCGGCGAATCCCCCGCCATGCGGGAGGTCTTCGACGTGGTGCGGCAGGTCGCCCCCGCGCGCGTCACGGTCCTGTTGCTCGGCGAGAGCGGCACGGGCAAGGAAGTCGTGGCCCGCGCCCTGCATCAACTCAGCCCGCGCGCCCGTCAGCCGATGGTGACGGTGCATTGCGCCGCCCTGGCGCCCACGCTGTTGGAAAGCGAATTGTTCGGGCACGAGAAAGGCGCGTTCACCGGCGCGCACGAACGGCGCATAGGCCGTTTTGAACAGGCGCAGGGGGGAACGCTGTTTCTGGATGAGATCGGTGAGATTGACGCCGCGTTGCAGGTGAAGTTGTTGCGTTTTCTGGGCGAGCGCACCTTCGAACGGGTGGGGTCCAACAAAACCCTCACGGCCGACGTACGCCTGGTCGCGGCCACGAACAAGGATCTCGAAGCCTTGGTCAAAGCGGGGACCTTCCGGGAGGATCTGTTCTTCCGGTTGCGGGTCGTGGAGATTCACCTGCCGCCCTTGCGTGAGCGTCCGGAGGATATTCCCCTGCTCGCCCACCGGTTTCTGCGCGAATTCGCCGTGGAGAACGGCAAGCCGGTGAAAGACTTCACCGTGGACGCGATGGAGACGCTGATCCATCACGCCTGGCCGGGCAACGTGCGCGAGTTGCGCACGGCCATGGAACACGCGGTGGTGTTGTGCCGCGGCGAACGCGTTACCGCGCGCGATCTGCCGCCCTCTGTGCGCGGCGGGACTCCGGCGGGCGGCGACGCGCACAAGCTTTTGACGCGCCCCGATCTCACGGTGAAAGACGCGGAAAAACAATTGCTGATCCGGGCCTTGAAGGAGACGGGCGGAAACCGCACACTCGCGGCGAAAAAAATCGGTATGAGCCGGCGCACGTTGCATCGCAAACTGCACGCGTATCAACTGGAAGGTTATTGAAGTATGCCATTTACGCAGGAAATCATTCACAAGCTCGAACAGGGCGGCGGGATGCGGTATCTCCGGCTTGGCCTGGCCGTGCTGGCGGTCGTCGGGTTCATCGCCGGTTACAATTTGCGCGCCTTCAAAAATTTCTCGACGCAGGAGGCCATGGACGCCGCCCAGGTGGCGCGCAACCTGTCCGAGGGGCGCGGGTATACGACCCATTTTGTCCGCCCCTTGAGCATTTACCTGGTCAAGCGGGTCAATGAAAAGACCGGGCGCGGCGCGGATGGCACGCTGCGGCCGGACTACGCGCAACTCCGCACCATGCATCCCGATCTGGCCAATCCCCCCGTTTATCCGACCGTGTTGGCGGGGTTGATGAAGGTGCTGCCGTTTTCGTATGAGGCCACGGCGAGCAAACGGTTCTGGAGCCAGAACAACCGGTTCTGGCGGTATCAACCCGACTTTCTGATCAGCCTTTTCAATCAGGGCCTTTTCTTTGCCATGATTGTCGTCGTGTTTTTTCTGGCCCGCCGGTTGTTTGACTCCACGGTGGCTTGGTTGTCGGCGGTGGTGCTTTTTGGCACGGAATTGTTCTGGCGGTTTGCGGTGTCCGGCTTGTCCACCATGTTGTTGCTCCTGCTGTTCAGTGGATTGTTGTGGGGGCTTTATCTCATCGAACGGGAGGCCCGCGAACCCCAGTGGAGTCCGGGGCGCGTGTTCGGATTGGCGGCGGGGATTGGTCTGTTGATGGGAGTGGGTTGTCTGACGCGCTACGCGTTCGGCTGGTTGCTGGTGCCGGTGATCATCTATCTGGCGCTCTTCAGCGGGCCGCGCCGGGCGGCCTTGTGTCTGGTGGTATTCTTTTCCTTTGCCGTGGTGGTGACCCCCTGGGTGGTGCGAAACGTGATGCTTAGCGGCCTGCCCTTCGGTTTGGCCACTTTTTCGGTGCTGGAGGGCAGCATTATTTTTCCCGGCAATCAATTGGCCCGATCGCTCACGCCCGGATTTGACCAGATTTATCCGGCGATTTTCTGGCACAAGTTGTTTCAGAACCTGAAGATCATTCTGACCACCGACGGCCCGCGGTTGGCGGGAAGCTGGGTCGCCGCTTTCTTCCTGGTGGGCGTGCTGATGAACTTCCGGAATCCCGCGCTGCAACGCCTCCGGTATTTCGTGTTGTTGTGTCTGCCGGTGTTGACGGTGGTGCAGGCCATGGGCCGCACCTATCTCGCGGACGATGCGGCGGAAATCAACACGGAGAATCTGCTGGTGCTGTTGGCGCCCGTCATCATCGTCTATGGCGTCGGATTTTTCATGGTGTTGTTGGATCAACTCGAATTGCCGCTGCGCTGGTTGCGGTACCTCATCATGGCGGTTTTCGTGGCGCTGGCCTGCGCGCCTCTCTTCCTCGTGTTTCTTCCGCCCCGGCCGCTGGCGGTCGCTTATCCGCCGTATTATCCGCCGGTGATTCAGCAAATCGGCGCCTGGATGGGCGAGGATGAATTGATCATGAGCGATGTGCCCTGGGCTGTGGCATGGTATGGCCGGCGGCAAAGTGTCTGGCTCACCCGTGACACGCAGGCGGATTACTTCGCCATCCATGACACCCAGAAATCCATCCGCGGCCTGTATCTCACCCCGCAAATGATGGACAGCCGCTTTTACAGTGAATGGGTCAAAGCCGGCGAACGGAGTTGGGGAAATTTTGTGATTGATAGTGTGCTCCGGCGCGAGGTGCCGCCGTGGTTCCCGCTGCGGGCGGCTCCAGCCTTTTTCCCGCCGGAACAATTGTTCCTGTCCGACTGGGCGCGCTGGCGGCGCACCCCGCAGGCGGCGCCGGCCGGCACCGCGCCGCCAGCGGCACCGTAAGTCAAACTCCGTCCCACGCCTGAGTCGCCGGCGCTTTTTTCCGGCGCCCAACGCCTGAGTTTTGAATAACTTCCGCCGCGGGGGCGTCGGTAGAAAAATATGGGCGGTTCTTCGTCCATGTGTCACCGGAGAATTTTTATGCGAATCACAACTCATATTTTACTGGGATGGTTGTTGCTGGTGATGCCGGCGGCGGCTTGGAACGGGCTGGGACACCGCACGGTCGCAACGCTGGCTTGGCGGCAGATGAACGACGCCCAGCGACGGGCGGCCACGGAGTTGTTGAAACATCATCCCCATTACAAAGTCATTCTCACGGTCAATGTCCCGGACGGCGTGGATCAGGGCGAGTGGGCTTATCTGACGGCGGCGGTCTGGCCGGACCTGATCAAGCCCGCCAAAGCCGGCCAACCCGCCAAGCCGCATTCCATCACCCGTTACAATGTCTATCCGCACGGGATCAACCTGCCCTTTGTCCATTCCGCGGATGCCGGCCGCGTGTCGCTGGCTGATTTTGTTGTGCCCGAACCGAACGCGGCGACCGGTCTGTCCAATTCCATCGTCACTCTGAAAGACACGACGGCCACGCCCCATGATCGGGCGGTCAGCCTGGCCTGGGTGCTGCACTTGATGGGCGACCTGCATCAACCGCTGCATGCGGCCACGTTGGTCACCCCGAAGCAACCCAAAGGCACCGGCCTCGGCGGCGCCTGCACCGTGCGCAATGAACGCGGTAAACCCATCAATTTGCACACCTATTGGGATCGCCTGCCCGGGACCAATGCCGGCTACGCCGACATCATGGCTCTCGCGGATTCAGTGGCTAACGCACCGGAACTGGCGCCCAGCCGCCTGCCAGAGTACCGTCTCAACCAGACCCCGGCGGCGTGGGCGCGGGAGAGCTTCGATCATGCGGTGCAATTCGCTTATGCCGAGGACCACGTAAAATTCGTGGATACAAAAGCGGTTGAATCCGGCAGCATTCGTCGCTCGGCCATTCCCACGCTCAGTCCGGAGTACGTCCGGGAAGCCCACGAAATCATGCGTCGCCGAATTGCGCTGGCCGGTCAACGACTGGCGGACGTGCTCACGCAGGTTGCCTGGTAAAACCCCGGCGACCCCGCTCCCCAGCTCCGCTCGGTAACGCGGGGAACAAACTACGTTTCACACCTCCACGGCTTGACGTGCGGAGCCTTCCGGGGGTCCGTGGCTGGCTCAAGGAATCGGAATGGCGGTCGCGACGCCGCCCGATTATACTTGGCCCATGGTGGCGCTGAGATTTGATTCACCGAGAGCATCGGCCAACAACGCGGCATTCGAAGTGAAGCGAAAAACGGTTCCAACCGTCGTCGGGCTGGCGATCTTGCTGTTGTGGACCACGCCCCCGCCCGGGCGGGCGGGATTGAACGGGCATGGCGTGCGGGGCAGTGTGGAAATTCATGATCCCTCCACGATCATCAAGTGCAAGGATCGCTATTATCTCTATGGCACTGGACGAGGCATCCTCTCCAAGTCTTCCGCCGACGGTATCGTGTGGATGGACGGGCCGGCGGTCTTTGCGGCCCCCCCGGCGTGGGTGAAGGACGCTGCTCCGGGATTCAATGGTGATTTTTGGGCGCCGGACATTGTTCATCTCAACGGGCGCTACTGTTTGTATTACTCCGTCTCGAGCTGGGGC
>MWDV01000091.1 GCA_002070715.1 Verrucomicrobia bacterium ADurb.Bin118 | reverse complement strand
TTGGTTACGGGCATTACCAGCGGACTCTAAACCCGCCCCGGGGGCGCGTCAAATGTGGGATGGACCACCGACTCAAAAGCCACCTCATAAATGAGCGTCGTCGTCAGCAGCCTGAAAAAAGAATTCGCAAATGAAGCGGATTTCCGAGGGTTTTTTCGGCGCCCCATCTGCGTGAATCAGCGCAATCTGCGGACGCAAGTGCTTACGTGATAGCTTCTAAAGCAGTTTTCCCGGGACAGCATCAGCCGTCTCCCGGACGGAACTACGGGGAAGAGGCCGGGGCGGTGGTGGACGGCATTTCCTCGGGAATGCGCCAATGTTTCCATTGCAGTTTCCGCGCGACATCGTCCAGCAAGGAATAGACCACGGGCGTTACCACCAGCGTGAGCAGCAGGCACAAGGCCTGGCCGCCGATCACAACCACGGCCACGGCGCGCCGTTCCTCCGCGCCCGGCCCGGTCCCCAGCGCCAGCGGCATCATGCCGGCGATCAGGGTCATGGTGGTCATGAGAATGGGACGCAACCGTTCGCGGTTGCCGCGCAGGATGGCGTCGGGGCGGGCCAGGCCGGCGGCGCGCAATTTGTTCATGTGGTCAATCTGTAGAATGGCGTTTTTCTTGACCACCCCGAACAAGACGAGCAAGCCCAGGGCGGAATAGAGGTTGATGGTTTGATGGGCCACCAGCAACGAGAGGAACGCAAAGGGCACGGAAAGGGGCAGCGACAGCAGAATGGTGAACGGATGCACCAGGCTCTCAAATTGCGACGCCAGAATGATGTACATCAGGATGACGGAGAGGAGAAACGCCCAAAGAAATTCGCGGAAGGTGCGCTCCAGCTCGCGCGCGCGCCCGGACACCCGCGTCGAATAACCGGTGGGCAAACCCATCTGCTCAACCTCGGCCCGGAGCGCGGCGATGCGGTCGGCCTGGGCGTAGCCCTGGTCGCGGTTCACCGCCGCCCGCAAGCTGACCTGCCGTTGGCGGTCCAACCGGTCAATGCGCGACGCGGTGGTTGTGGGAACGAGACGCACGAGATTGTCCAGCCGGGCGAGGCCGCCGCCTTGGCGCGGCACGAACAGGCGGGCGATGGTGTCGGCGTCGTTGCGGTCGCCTTCGCGCAGGCGGACCTGCACGTCGTAATCCTCGTTCATGCGTTCGTCGCGGAATCGGGTGACGCGGTCGTCGCCGCCCACCATGATGCGCAACGCGGTGGCGATGTCTTCGGTGTCCACGCCGAGGTTGGCGGCGCGCTCGCGGTCAATTTCCACACGCAACTCCGGTTTATCCAACTTCAGGGTGATGTCCGCGTCGAGCAGGCCAAGCCGGGGCGCGTTTTGGCGCAGATGTTCGGCGTAATCAAAGAGTTCGTCGAGGTCCGGTCCCAGCAGGGCGAAATCTATGTCAAAATTCGGGCCGCCGCCGATGAAGGTTTGCGGATTGCGCACCACCGCACGGATGTCGGGAAACTGGCGCAAGCGCCGCCGGATTTCCTGTTGGACCTCGTGCTGGCTGTAGTTGCCCTGGAATGCGCGCCAGGGCGGCCATTGCAACAGCCGCGCCCAGCCAAAGGTGCGTTCCTCGTGCGGGGCCAGGCGGATGTAGAAATTGGCGTTGTTCATGCCGCCGAGGAAGCTGCTGCCAACAGTGGCGAGCACGAAGCGGACGGACGGTAATTCGCGCAACTGCGCCTCGATCCGCAGGGCCACGTCATTGATGGCGCCCAGCCCCGTCCCTTCGGGCGTGGTGATGCGGACGTCAAATTCGCCCTCGTCCACGTTGCTTGGGAGGTATTCCTGGCGCACGAATTGATAGAGCGGCCCGGCGGAAATCATGACCAGCACCGCCAGCGCCGCCACCAGCCAGCGCCACCGCAGCGCCCGACGCAGCAGCCCCATGTAAAACCGGTCAATCCAGTAGTAGAACCCGGTGCGGGATTTCGGCCCGGCAGCGCCGGCCTCACCCTCGCCGGTGCGCAACAAACGCGCGCTCATCATCGGCGTGAGGGTGAACGACACCAACAAGCTGACCAGCACAGCGACCGCCGAGGTGATGCCAAATTGATAAAGAAAACGCCCCGAGATGCTGGACATGAAAGAAACCGGCACAAAAATCACCACCAAGCTGAAGGTAGTGGCCATGACGGCCAGGCCAATTTCCGCCGTCGCCGCGCGGGCCGCCTCGAAGGGACGCATTTTCTTCTCCTCGATGAAGCGGAAAATGTTTTCCAACACCACGATGGCGTCGTCAATGACGATGCCGACCATCAGCACGAGCGCCAGCATGGTGACGCTGTTCAGGGTGAATCCGAGCGCCTTCATCATGCCGAACGACGAAATCACCGAGGCGGGAATGGCCACGGCGGCGATGACCATGGCGCGCCAGTTGCGCATGAAGAGGAGCACGACGAGACACGCCAGAATACTGCCCAGCACGAGGTGCGTTTTGATCTCGTGCAAGGCCTGGTAAATGTAGCGGGACTGGTCGCGGATGATTTCCACGCGCAGATCGTCGGGCAATTGCGCCTCCAACTCGTGCAGCCGGGCCTTCACGCCCTCGATGACGGCGACGGTGTTGGCCCCGGATTGGCGGATGACTTCCAACGCGACGTTGGGCTGGCCGTTGAGCCGGGCCAGCGAGCGTTGCTCCTTGGTCCCGTCCTCGGCCCAACCAATATCGCGCACACGGATGGGCGAGCCGTTCCGGGTGGCGACGACCAGTTCATTGAACGCCGTCGCATCCTCAAGCCGGCCCATCGTGCGAAGGGTTTGCTCGCGCTGTTCGGTGGTGACATTGCCGCCGGGGGTGTTCGCGTTTTGCCGGGCGACGGCGCTGCGCACCGCGGTGATCGGAATCCCGTAGGCCGCGAGCCGGTCGGCATCCACCCAAACGTTGATGGCCCGGCTGAGGCCGCCGATCACATTCACTTCGCCCACCCCGGGGGAGCGTTCCAAGTGGGTTTTGATGATCTTGTCCGCGATCTCCGTCAACTCGCGGTGCGAACGTTCGCCGGACAAGGCCAGTGACAAGACCGGTTGCTGATCGGTATCGGACTTGGAAATGATGGGCGGGTCCATGTCCCGCGGCAAAATGCGCAACACCGTGGCCACGCGATCGCGCACGTCCTGCGCCGCCACGTCAATGTCCCGGTTTAGGTTGAAGGTGACGATGATGAACGCCGTGCCGGAACCGCACACCGAGCGTAATTCATCAATGCCTTCAATGGTGTTGACGACTTCCTCGATGGGCTGCGCCACCTGCGATTCCATCTCCGCCGGAGAGGCGCCGGGCAACCGCGCGCTGATGCGCACGACCGGGATGTCCACCGAAGGAAACCGGTCCACGCCCAGATTCATGTAGCCGGCCACGCCGACTACCACCAGCGACAGCACGATCATAGTCGCGAATACAGGGCGGCGGATGCAGATTTCAGCGAGCTTTTGCACGGCGAACCATTATCGGGCGGGACACAGGGTAAACTTCATCCATCGCTCAGCACCCGGCCTCTCCTCTCCCGCTTGCCGGCGGCGACTGGCGGACTTCAAAATAGGGGCGTCAGGCGTCA
>MWDV01000090.1 GCA_002070715.1 Verrucomicrobia bacterium ADurb.Bin118 | reverse complement strand
TTCAGATAATTCGCGACCAGCGTCCGTTCCGCGGCATCGAAGGTTTCGTCCGCCGTGGATTCCTCGCCCAACAACCAAACGACGGCAGGATGCGGACTCAAGGGCACCGCGCCGGAAATCACCGCGCCGTGGTGGACGGTGTCGAACGCCGGGCCGCTGATGCTGCGACCCGTCAGGGCGGCAAACCCGTGATTTGTGCCCGCCGGATTTTCGCTCGTCTGGAACGACCAACGATCGTTGCCGTCCACCACCAACACCGGCGACGGAGTGCGTCCAACCCGCGCGCCGTAAATGCGCGACGGTTTGCTTTCGACGCCGCTGCCGACCACGGAAACCCGGTAATATCGCTCTGTGCCAACCGGCAGATTGGGGTCGGTGAAAGTGTGCATATGGCCGCCCAGGTTGATCGGCGGGCCGAAGGTCACCCCATCGTCGCTGGCGTAAACCCGATAACCCGTGCGCACAAAATCTTCGTTGGACCAGGCCAAGGTGAGGCCGTTGCCGGTATTCCGCACGAACCAGAGTTGCGGGCTGATCGGCACCCCGCGGGCGGCCAGCAGAACCACGCAATCATCAATTGCCTGTCGCGTGGCGGTTTGGTCAATGCCACCCGCCTTGTTGGCAATGAACGAAAACAAATAACGCTGGCCGTCGTGTGGGTTGTCCAAGTAACCGCTCAAAGCGATGGAAATGCTCAGCGACCCGGTTTTGGCATGCACTTGCCGGGCGGCGTCCGTGCCGCAAAACCGGCTGCTAATCGTGCCGTCCTGGCACCCAATGGGCAGCGTGGGCGCCCAACTGGGAAAGGCCGCCAGCATGTAACGTGTGAGGTTCACCGTGAGGCGCGCGGAGAAACGGTTGTTTCCCGACAACCCGGACCCGTCATTCATCACAATGCCGTTGGTGGTCAGCCCGGCGCTGTGCCGCAGCCAGGGAAGCACCTGATTGCGCCCCGCGGCGTAGGTGTCCGTCCCCGTCCGTTTCCAGCCAATGTGTCGCAACAACGCGTCGGCCATGACGTTGTGGCTGACCTTCATGAGCGGAATACAGGCGACTTCGAGTCGCAACGGTTTGCCGCCGTAGGTGTTGTCGGTCGAGTAATAAGTGTGCAGCAACGTGCCGGGCGGCGAAAAACCGGTCTTCCCGACGGGCGCGCCGACAACCGTAATACCCTGCGCGCGCAAGGCGGCGACAAAGTTGGTGGCGGCGGTGGCGTTGCGGCCCTGCGTGTTGACGGCCGCGAGACTGGCGGTCGAGCCCAGTCCGTAGGCACACAATCCGTAACACTGAACATTGCCGGTCACGGTGGTCAAACCTCGCGCCTTCAACGCCGCCGCGATGGTGTCCAGCGGTTTACGGGCGTTGCCGGGGAAAACCGACGTGTTCCAAGTCGGATCGTGTTCGGACACGAGATTGAGGTTGCCGGTCAGGACGCCGCCGCTGAAGGCGCCTTCCGCGTAGAGGCGGGTTTGAAACACGTAATTCGGCCCGAGCAATCCAAACGCGGCCGCCGTGGTGAACATTTTAGTGTTCGACGCCGGGGCCAAACCAGTGATGGGATTGCGTTGGTAGTGGATGACGGTGCCGTCGGCGTTCTCGATCAGGATTGTCCAGGCATTTTCGGCCACCGCCGGGCGGGCCAGGATGGTGTCAATTTGTGCGGGAATGGTTTGGGCCAAGAGCGCCCCGTGTCCCGCGACCAGCCAACCAACGCACAACAAACGAAAACAACGTAACATCACAATCTGACGGGAAAGCTCCGCCGCATCGTATCTTGGGTCAAAAGCCCCGTGCTGTCAGCGCAATTTTTTGGCGAAGTCACGCCGCTTTGCTTCCCGAATGATTCCGCCACTTCAGCAGGCCGCGGAGGAAGGGCGGCTTTCCCCGGCGCATTAACGGGTCGAGGAAGGAAAGTCGCGCACTCCGTTCGCCAGGCCACGCGTTGAATTCCGCCATTGCCCCCGCGCCGGGCTTTCCCCAATATCAGCGGCTCTATGGCAAGCAGCCGCAGGCAATATCCGTTTCACTTGATCGAACCCAAATGGCAATGCGTTTGGGAGGAGCGTCAGACTTTTCGCGCGTTCAATCCCGGCGAAGTCGTGCCGGCGGATCATCCGTTTGGCCTCCGCCATGGCTTGACGGGCCGCCGGACCGAGGCGCACTCCCTACCGCCCAAGTTTTACATCCTCGACATGTTTCCTTATCCCTCCGGGGCCGGGTTGCACGTCGGGCATCCGGAGGGTTACACCGCCACGGATATCCTCGCCCGTTACCAGCGCGCCCGCGGTCGGCACGTCTTGCATCCGATGGGCTGGGACGCCTTTGGTCTGCCCGCCGAACAATACGCGGTCAAGACCGGCCAGCATCCGCGCGTCACCACGGAGCAAAACATCGCCACGTTCACGCGCCAGATTAAGAGCCTTGGCTTCAGCTACGATTGGTCGCGCGAGGTGAACACCACCGACCCCGATTATTTTAAGTGGACGCAGTGGATTTTCTTGCAGCTTTACAACAGTTTTTTCGACACAGATTTGAACCAAGCCCGCCCCATTTCTGAATTGATGGAGGCGCTTTCCGAGGACGCCAAAGAGCGGATGGATTGGCAGGGGCGAACATTTCTGCAACGCCTGAGCCTCAGTTTCCACCACGCGACGGGCCAGCAAACCCCGGAAATCAAAGCGCAAGCTCGCCGCAAATTGGTGGATGATCATCGCCTCGCCTACGTCAGCGAGCAGCCCGTTTGGTGGTGCGAAGCGCTCGGCACGGTGCTGGCGAATGAAGAAGTTGTGGATGGCAAGAGCGAAGTTGGCGGCCATCCCGTCGTCCGCAAGCCGATGCGTCAATGGATGCTGCGCATCACCGCCTATGCGGGGCGTCTGCTCCAGGACCTCGATACGATTGACTGGAGCGATTCGCTCAAGGAAATGCAGCGGAACTGGATTGGGCGCAGCGAAGGGGCGGAGGTGGATTTTGCGATTGCCTGGCATGGCGGGCCGAACGCGAAATCAATGATCCGCGTGTTCACCACGCGGCCCGACACCTTGTTCGGCGCGACCTACATGGTGCTGGCGCCGGAACACAAACTGGTGGATCAAATCACCACCCCGGCGCAACGCGCGGCGATTCAAGCGTACCAAGCCGAAGTCGCCAAAAAATCGGACCTCGAACGCACGGAACTGGCGAAAGAAAAAACCGGCGTGTTCACCGGCGCTTACGCCCTGAATCCCGTCAACGGCGCGCAGATTCCCATCTGGATCGCCGACTACGTGCTCGCCAGTTACGGCACCGGCGCCATCATGGCGGTGCCGGCGCACGACACCCGCGACTTTGAGTTCGCGACCAAGTTCAATCTGCCGATCGTGCAGGTTGTGCAACCGCCCGATCCGCAAACGGATTGGCGCGGTTTCGTGGACGACGGCACATCGGTGAACTCAACCGGGCCGGAGGTTTCCATCACCGGCCTGCCCACGCCCGAGGCGAAGCAGAAAATCACCGACTGGCTCGAAGCCAAGGGTCTCGGCAAGCGCACCATCAACTACAAATTGCGCGACTGGTTGTTCAGCCGCCAGCGTTACTGGGGTGAACCGTTCCCGATCATTTGGAAGAAGGATGCGGCCGGAAATTTGTATCATGAAGCGTT
>MWDV01000089.1 GCA_002070715.1 Verrucomicrobia bacterium ADurb.Bin118 | reverse complement strand
CACCGCGCAGCCGGTGGTCCCGTGAATCACCGCGCCAAAAAAGCCCCAACACCGGGGCATGTGCCGGCCTTGCGCGTGAAACCGGGTGCCGTCGGGGAAGGTGTATTCCGCTGCGTAATGGTCATAGAGCTGATCTGCCGCCTGTCGCGTCTGCCGCCCGCCCATGCCCTGCACGGAGATTGGCCACGCATTTTTCGCCCAGCAACACACGTCAATGTTGTGAATCAACCAGTCCACAATGAAGCTGCCGTTCAGCCAGGTGAAATTGCTGTAATTGGCAATTTGATGCGCGAGTTCCGTCCGGCCCGGCGGCCGGGGGATGAAATCCACCGGCCCATGCAGGCGATAGGCGTAGCCGGTAATCATCTCCCCAATCAGGCCCGCGTGGATTTGTTCCATGGCGGCTTCCAAGGGCGGGAAGTGACGGCTCATCAGGCCGCCCGCCACTTTGAGATTTTTTTGGCGGGCCAGTTCGCCCGTGCGCAGGACGCGCCGGATGCCGGGGGCATCCACGGCGAACGATTTTTCCATGAACACATGCATGCCCTTCGCCACGGCGTATTCAAAATGCAACGGCCGGAACGCCGGCGGGGTGGCCAGCAACACCACGCTGCCCGGATCTAGCGAATCAATTGCCCGACGGTAGCCGTCCAAGCCGGCGAACAGGCGTTCCGGCGGCACGGCGAGCTGTTTTTCGAATCGCGGTTTCAGATGGCCGAGGACGGCTGCGGCGCGGTCGGGAAAGAAATCCGCCAGCGCCCAGAGTTGGGTCGGCCCGGCGGTGGACAACGCCTGCGCGACCGCGCCTCCACCGCGTCCGCCACAGCCGATGAGGGCGAGCTTGAGGGTGTTGTTTTCCGCCGCATAAGCGCGGGACGTAATGGCGCGCGTCAACGCGACGCCCGCCGCGGCATGGGCCGAATGTTTGAGAAACGCGCGCCGCGTTTGGCGGGGGGGAAGAGGCAGAGAGCTGGCGGGTTCGAGAGGATTGGATGGCAATTCACGCATAACGAAAACCTAACGGATTTTGTGAACTGAACGGGCCAAGTCAATCACGGCCAAAAAGAAATCCGCAAAACTCGGCCCGGCTAATGCGGTTGTCTCACGCCCATTCGCGCCCGGTTCGCCCGCGAGCCGCTGGGTCAATCATCCGTTCAACTTGTTTTCCGTTGGCGCAGTTATTTGTCCGGCGCTGGAATAAAAATTTTCTGCCCGACCCGCAAGGCGTTGGGTTTTAATCCCGGATTGGCTTTCACGATGTCATCCACCGTCACGTGGATGTCCTGCTCGCGATAGGCTTGGACAATCGCCAACAGCGTATCGCCGGGTTCAATGACATACCAAAAACCTTTTTCAGGTTGCGTCCCGGCATCGGATTTTTGGGGGGGCGGGGCCGATCTGGTCTTTTTCGGCGGGGGCGGCGGGGAGGAAATAGCCTGTCCCAGTTTTTGGATTTCGGCGCGGATTTTATCGTAGTCCTCCAGCCGTTTGCGATCCACTTCCTTGATGGCATCGTGCAGCCGTTTGAGGTCGTCCTGGGTGGCGGGTAATCCCGTGGTGCGATTTTGCTCCCGCAACGCATCGAGTTCGCGGCTGAGCGCGGCCAGGCGTTTTTGCAGCTCGGCGTGGGACGCCAGGAGATCTTCCACTTGGCTGTTCAACCGGTCCAGCCGGTGTTCGGTGGCCGCGTCCTGCGCCCGGGCCACCGGCGCCATCAGCAGAGCCGCCCCAAGCCCTAAAACCATCATCTGTTTCATAGGGCGACAATGGAAACGAGCCCGATGGAGTTCAAGGGAAAAACGCCTCGCTGCGGTGCAAACGTATTCGAAACGGGTCTCTCTTCGGGAAAATCCTGCGGCGGGGCAGGGGAGCCCGATCGGTTTCCCGGCGTGGGTTTCGCGTGCCTGGTTTTACATACTTGACCCTGCGGCGGTTGCTTTCTAGCTTCGCCGGGCAAAGATGACTCGCTTTGCCCCGAATGCGCGTTCGGGGATTTTTGTTGTGAAGCCGTCGCGCACCTTCACGAAGCGAAATTATGGCAAACACAATTCTCGTAGGCGCCCAATGGGGTGATGAAGGGAAGGGCAAGATCATTGATGTCCTGACTGAGCGGGCGGATATCGTCGTCCGTTACGCCGGCGGCAACAACGCCGGGCACACGGTGTTCGTGGGCAAAACCCGTTACGTCTTGCACCTCGTGCCCTCCGGCATTCTGCGTAAAAACAAACTCTGTGTAATCGGCAACGGGGTGGTGATTGATCCCATCAGTCTCGTCCTCGAAATCGCCGGCCTGCGCAAGCTCGGGGTCAAGGTGGGAAAAAACCTCGTCGTGAGCGAAACCGCGCACGTGGTGTTTCCGTATCATCGCGAACTGGACACGCACCGTGAACATCACAAGGGCAAACAGAAAATTGGTACCACCAAGCGGGGCATCGGCCCGGCCTACGGGGATAAAGCGGCGCGCGTGGGGTTGCGGATGGTGGACCTGATCCAGGGCGACACCTTCGAGCACAAACTCCGGCAACGGATTCGCGAGAACAACGAGGTGCTCAAGGCGTTGGGCGCGAAGCCGCTCGCGTTTGCGAAGGTCCTCCGCGATTACCGCGAAGCCGGTGAATTTCTCAAACCGTTTGTGACCAACACCGTGGTGTTGCTCCACCACGCCATGGCCGAGGGCAAGGATCTTTTGTTTGAGGGCGCGCAGGGCACTTTTCTGGATATTGATCACGGCACCTATCCGTATGTCACCTCTTCCAACACCACCGCGGGCGGTGCCTGCGCGGGCTCCGGCGTGCCGCCGCACCGCATGGACCGGGTGGTGGGCGTGATGAAGGCTTACACCACCCGTGTGGGCGAAGGCCCGCTGCCCACCGAAGACGCGGGGATTTCGGATTTATTGCACGGCATGGGCCGCGAGTTTGGGGCCACGACCGGTCGGCCGCGCCGATGCGGCTGGTTCGACGCCGTGGCCGTGCGGCACGCGGTCATGGTGAACGGAATGGACGATATCGCCGTGACCAATCTCGACGGGCTGGACACGGTGGAAACGATCCGGGTCGGCATCGGTTATCGCGTCGGTGGCCGGCGTTACGATCATCTGCCGGCGGCGGTGGAAGCCCTGGCGCAGTGCGAACCGATTTACGCGGAGTTTCCCGGTTGGCGGCAACCGACCAGCGCAGCGCGCCGGTGGAAGGATCTGCCGGTCAAGGCGCGGGCGTATCTGCGGGCGTTGCAGGAACTGGTGGGCGCCCGGCTCTCGCTGGTTTCGGTGGGCCCGGGGCGCGAGCAAACCATTGCCGTCTGAGAACGGGAGCGGGTGTGATGGCGCCGCGGAGCGGAGGCGGAGGGGCCTCCGGGCGGTGCCGGGTGTCGCATGAATTCGTCGGCCGATCAGCTTAGTTCCGAAGCGCGGGCGTCGTTGCCCCGGCACGTGGCCATCATCATGGATGGCAATGGACGCTGGGCCAAACAACGCGGGCTGCCGCGCGTTGACGGCCACCGGCAGGGCGCGGAATCCGCCCGCGCCGTCGTGCGCGCCGCGGGTGAATTGGGGATTCGCTACCTCACCCTGTATGCTTTTTCGGTGGAGAATTGGAACCGGCCCAAGGACGAGGTGGATGCCCTGATGAAATATCTGGCCTATTACCTCAAGACTGAAACCGGCGAACTGAAGAAGAACAATGTCAAGCTGGAGGTGATCGGCCAACTGGATCGTCTGCCGCGTAACGTACGGATGCAGCTTGAAAAAACGCTCCGCGCCCTGGCAAAAAACGACGGGCTGACGCTCATCATGGCGTTAAGTTACAGCGGACGGACCGAAATTGTGGAAGCGGTGCGGGACATCGCCCGGGAGGTGCGAGCGGGGCGGCTGGAGCCAGCGGCAATCAATGAACAGGTGATCGCTCAACACCTGTGGACGCGCGATATTCCGGATCCCGATGTGCTCATTCGCACCAGCGGCGAAATGCGGGTGAGCAATTTCCTGTTATGGCAGATTTCTTACGCGGAACTGGTCATCACCCCGACGCTTTGGCCGGATTTCCGCAAGCCGCAGTTCTACGCCGCGCTGGAGGAATACGCCCGGCGCCACCGGCGCTTCGGCGGCATTTGAAAGCCGCCACTGAGAAACGGCCAGAAGTCCGTCTCCGGGGTTCCTGCTCAGCGGGAACGCACCGTCGTTGCCCATTCGTGAAACAGTTGTTGAATGACCTGATGTTTGGCGGGACTGCCGGTGGGATTTTGGTGACAGTAAATCAGCACGCCGTCCGCGGAAGACCGCGCCAGACGCATGACCTGCTCGACGTATGCCGGGGAGGAATCGTTCAACCGCGAATGTTTGGTGGCATACACATCCACGAAGATCGGCATGTCCACGCCAAACCGTTCCTTTAACTGCGCCACTTCCGACGGCACAGCGGCAGTGTCGGTTAAATTCATTTGCCCGGATTCATTCCGATAAGGAAACAGCAGGCCATCGAACAGAGCTCCGTAGGCCTGCGCGAATTCAGGCCGGCACTGGCGGTAATAGACACAGGGAACAAACGCCAATCGAGGGGCGATGCGCCGCGCCACCGCCAGCATCTCCGCCGTCTGTTCCGGGGTGTACACCTTCAGGTTGTGGGCAAAATCGTCAATGCTCCACGCTACGAGGTTGGGGTGTACCACGGTCAATTGCGCAATTTCCTGTGCCCAACGGATGTAATCCAAGCGGAAAGGCTCGGAGTATTTCTGGGCGTGAGGCGGGGATTCGGAGGGCGGGACGAGCGTGATCCATACCCGAATCTGTTGTGCCGCCGCCCGGGGCAGAAACAGTTTCAGATCGTCCCAATCGGTCGCCGCGTGCCAGATGAGAAAATTGTAGGTGTTCGCCCGCAACGCGGCGAGTTCGCGCACTAACCGGTCCACATCCACGCGCCCGTCCGCCCGGCGCGGCGCGGCGTTGTAGGTGCCGAAAGTATCTTTCAATCTCGCGCGTCGGACGGATTGAACGTCGCTCTCCGAGGGCGAGGCACAACCCGCCAAGAATAAAACAGTCGTAAGGCAAACAAAGCAGAGCCAATTGCTGCGTCGAAGCATCGCCATCTTGTGATCCTTTCGATAGGTATGTGTGCCGTGAGTTTGTCTTCCCCGCTACTACAGCACGAGTTTGATTTTATCATCCGTTTCCAGGCGGGGGCGTCAAATCACCTCCCGCCAGACGACCACGAGAGAGCGATGGCCTCAATTTGTTGGAGGAAAACCCGCCGTATTCCGCCACCCGGACACGGAATTACCCGTCCCGAATGGTCGAGCGGCTCGTGACATCCCCGGTTGCAGACCTCGTCCCAGGTTCTGCGACCCGTGCCCCGCTGCTCTGAAAGGCGTTATTCCCGAAGCCTAGACCGTCTTTAATTTTGCGGAGTGTTTGTGAATTTTTTCCACCGCCCGCACCACATTGTCCATACCGGCCCGGTCGCCCAGCAACATACCGGCGGAATTGATCCACACCGAAGTGTCAAAGGTTTGCATCAGGCCGGGACAGGCGTTTCGGGCTTTGTAACCCTCCCAATCGAGTTCCTCGCGGGTGTAGAATTTCCG
>MWDV01000088.1 GCA_002070715.1 Verrucomicrobia bacterium ADurb.Bin118 | reverse complement strand
ATCTCCAACACGCGATCGGTCGGCTGGGGATCCAGTTGCTCCGTCATGAAGGCCACGATGTAAGGTTGCGAAATGGTCTGGCCGTATCCAATGGGCAGGGGCGTGTCCTCATAAGCGGCCGACCGCACCCGTTCCGGCACCAGTTCGTGCCGGGGCACTTTGCGCATGGCCGCCAGCACCCGGGCGTTGGTGATGCCCCGGTCTCCGCTTTGCAACTGCTCCCGCACCATGCGTCCGCGGGCTTCGACCAAACGCGCCGCTTCCCGCTCCGCCGCCGGCACCGGCGGCGGCGTTGCCGCTGCGAATAAGCCGAATAAACCCAAGGCCACAGGCAAAACTCCGACTTTCACGGGGAGAAAGATAACCCGCTTTCCCGCATCTGGCTATGGGTGATTCCACCGGGGCCCGCCAAGAGGCCCGCCGCTGCGGAGCGAATCACGGAAAACCCGTGATTATCCAGTAAATCCCAACTGCGATGGCGGCGAAGGCGCAGCCGTACATCAAGCCGCGATACAACGCGGGCCCGCTCGCTTTGAAATAGGTGCCCAGCCAGCCCATTGCCCATGAAAACAACGCCATTGAGGCAATTGTCCCCACGGCATACGCAATCAGATACCCGGTGGCCTGGGTGCGCGTGGGCAGTGCGAGAACCGGTAGCACCGCGAGAAAATGTGAACTGCCGGCCAAGCCGTGCAGGATGCCGATCCCCAAAGCGGCGTGGGCCTGATGATGCGCGGTGCGGCGTTCGGGCGACGACGCAGAGTCATGAGCGTGCCCATGAACATGCGGGGTGTCGCTAGGTGCCGGGGCGGCAGTGGGAAAGTGGACCCGTGACGCTTTGCGGAAGGCCCAGATGCCGATCCCGATGAGCAGCACGCCGACCAGTAGTTCGCCCCAAAGGGACAATTGTTCCACCGGCAACAAATCACGCAGCAGGAGCGACAATCCTCCCACGATGCCGACACCCGCGGAATGACCAATCCCCCACCGAACTCCTGGCACCCACGCGCGCCGGGGTTGCCGCACGGATAAAGGCGCAATCGCCACCAAATGATCCGGCCCGGACCAGACATGCACGGCCCCGGCCACCAATCCTGTCGCCAAGGGCGCAATCATGGCAGCCGCTCCTCCTCAAAAATGCGCGTCCGATCCAGGTCGCGCCATGCGTCCAACGAGATACGCCGGATTTCGGCAAAATACGCGGGCGTCAGATCACCATGTTCTTGAATCGCTTTACGAATGGCGGCCTGAATCGGTTGCACCGCTTCCGGGCGCACGCGGAGACGCAATCGTTTTTCGCCAAATGTGAAAATGGCGGCGGCCTGCGGCGCGTCGGTCTCCGGCACCCGGATGGTGCCGCGGCCCAAACTGGCGCCGGTGGCGGTTTGCAGGCCGTCATTAAAACAGCTCACCGGCGGACGCAACCCCGCCTGACTTTCCACCCGCAACTCATCCAACGACGCCCCGAGCAATTCCCGGGCGCGCAGCCCCATCTTGGCGCCCAGGATCGAATACAGCCCCAGATGCCGGTGCAATTCGCTGGTCAGCACGTTCACTTTCCATTCCTCATAACCGTGGCGGCGCAGGATTTCATCAACGAGCGGCGCCAAGTCCGGCTGAAACAATTCCGGGGTCACCGGGAATTCCCGGAGGGTGACCAACTCGCGCGCGGGCGCCCCGCCCAGCCGCAATTCGGTCAGATACACCGTCCGCGCGCTTTCGGGGTCAAACCGGTCCAGCACCCGCACCGGCGAGCCGGGCGACCATTCGCGCCACTGGCCCAGCCACGGCTCGTGGAAGAGCAACACCGGGGTTTCGTCCCACGCGTGGAAATGGCGGACGGCCATCAGACGCTGCACCCGGGAATCGGCGTGCAACCGGACAATGAGTTGCGCGGCGGGCACGTCAATCTCCCCGATGGCTTTCCATATATCGGCGTCGAAAGGCAGACTTTGCTTCGGCGTCAGTTGCACCGCGAACACTTCCAAACCGCTGGCAAACACGGCGCGGGCAGCGGCGAGATCGCGTTGGGTGTTCCAACCCAGTTGGGGCGCGTCCGGCGGCGTGCCATAATACCACACGCGACTGATACGCTGTTTGAGTTCGGGTTGTTCGCGCAAGAGATCGGCCAGATTGGACAGCGGCCCGAAACAGAACCAAGCGACAGCCTCGGGAGAGCGGGCAAAGGTCTGGCGCAACACCGTCGCCGCATCCGCCACACTGGCGTTGGTCGAGAGCGGCAGGTCGGACCACCCCAGGGTAACGGAGCGCTCCGCCCATTCGGGGGCGGGAAGATTCAGAGGGCGCCCGGCGCCGACGGGAATTTCTTCCCGGTTGAGGAACCGCAGCAGCCGGAGAACATTCGTGGCGCCCACGTCCGGCGGACAAGCGCCGTCCGAGGTGACAATGGCCCGCATCCGCACCTCGGGCGCGTGCAACAACAAGGCCAGTGCCCGGGCATCGTCCAAGGCCATATCCGTGTCCACGATCACCGGCACGACCTCCTCGTGCGCGCGGGCGGAGAAAACGAGGGTCAACCCGCACAGCGCGAGCAGTCCCGCCGTAAACCACCCCGGAACGCGGCGGCGCGCCCGGGCACAAATTCGTGCTTGCCTCGCAAGCAGCCATGATTCATATTTCACGCCATGAACGTAACACTTGCTTTCTCCACGGGTCAACGAGAGATTTCTCGTGTCGCACTCACTATTGTTTGTCTCGCCCTGGCGGGCGTGGGATGGGTGACGCCTCTGCGGGCGGAAACCCATGCCAACCTGCAATCCGTCACCGCGGTCGGTACCTCCGCTTGGGACGGCGCGTATCCCATCACCCTCGTCGGGGTGTTGCTGACCGATCCGGATGAAATGCTGGATGCCACGCCCAATTTCCAACCGGCCAGCGCCGGGGTCATCGGCGGCGAGTGGCAGATCGTCCTGCAAGCGGCGTTGCCGGGCGATCAAGGCGGCACGTTCTGCTGGATGGGCCAGAATTACGCGACGCGGCGGCCGCCGGGCGATGATTCCTTCAGTTACAGCGACGCCGAATGGGTGGCGGAAATTGACCGGCTGAATCATGACCCGGCCACCGGCCACGCCTTTCGCAAGGGCGATCTGGTTTCCGTGACGGCCAACGCCTCGCTGTTCTACGGGGGCAAACGCAATATCAATGAAATGCACCGGAACGAACCCGAATTCGATTTCTCCCTTTCGCTGGTGGCCTCCAACTACGGCCTGCCGGCGCCGGCGGTCCTTTCGCTGAGTTCACTGATGCGCACCGATGACAATGATCCCGCCACGTTCGAGGATATTTTTGATCCCACGCGCCAAACCGGCGGGGAACGCTGGCAGGGTGAGCGCGTGCGCCTCAATCAACTGACTCTGGTGACCACGGAAGGCTGGGATGCGACGAAGCCGTGGGGGCAACGGCTGTGCACCGTGACGGATGGGGAAAATCGTTTCTTCTCCCTGCGCCATCCGCGTTACAGCTTGGGCCCGCCGCCGACCGGGACGTTCGACGCCATTGGCATTCTCAATCAGGAAAGCGGCTCCGGCGTGCAAGGAACGAATCGCTACGAGTTGTTCGTGCAACAAGTGGTGCCGTCCGAACCGGCGGAGCTAAACATCGCCACGGCGCCGGTCATCACCTGGCCGGGCGCGCTGGAAAATTACCAGTTGCAATACACCAATCGCGTGGATGGCACCGGGGAATGGCAGGCGGCAACCAATGTGCCGGTCCTGATGAATGGTCGGTGGACGGTGGTGGTGGATCCGGCGGAGGCGCAAACGCGGTTCTACCGGTTGCAACGGGTGCGGTGATCGGCCACTTTCACTTGGTGAAAGATCTTCAACAGGGTGTAACCCCGGCGCCGCGAAGCCTCAACGGGCGCGGTCGGCCGGGGTTCACGCTGATTGAATTATTGGTGGTCATCGCCATCATCGCCTTGTTGGCGGGCCTGCTGTTGCCGGCGCTCAGCCGCGCGAAAGAAAAGGCGAAAGTCGCCAAAGTCCATGCCGAGCTTTACGGCATCGGCATGGCGCTGCACATGTATGCGGATGACCACGGCGGGCGGGTGCCGCCAGTGCGCGAGAACTGCAACACCGACTTGCGGGAGCATTGGTGTCAATTGCCCGTGGAATTGGCGGAGGGACGCTACCTGCCCCACAGCGACCTGGGCGGACGCGAGGCGAATTTGGAAGATCCCTTTGACGTGGGACACACTTACAAATACGCCGCACCCGGACCGTTGATCCTCAACGGCGAACCCGCCGGCGATTACGGCCTCTGGGTGCCGACGAACTTCCCCAATCTGAAAAGCGAGTTTGGCCGGTTCTACACCAAGCCTGCGGAAAGCCCGGTCCGTTGGGCCGTGTGGAGCCTCGGGCCCCGGCCGAAGAGCGCCAAGAGCCGAAGCAGCCGCGCGCCCATGAGCGAGTTGACCTGGTATAAACGCGCCGGCGACGATGGCGTGGTCATGCGCTACGCCACGCGCGAAGGGCTGCAGTTCAAAAGCCCTTGAGGAGCCGGCGGGCGCGCTGGTTGCCGGGCGTCAGCCTCAAGGCCCGGTTTCCGACGGCTCCAGTTTGAGGGCGTCGTCGTGGTCCAGGTGTTCGCGGCAGACGCGAAAAAACTCCGCCCGCGTTTCCGCGCGCCGAATCGCGTAAAGAAACCGCCCGGCGTGGGCGCCCAAGCCTTCGCCGATGTAATTCGTGAACCGTTTCATCCACTGCGCCTGCAATTTCTCGGATACGCCGTTCGTGTCGTTGGTCGCCCACAACGCTTCGATGTAGGCCAGCACATCGCGTCCGGTGGGATACATCACCGGCTCACCCCGCAGGCGTTGACGAATTTGCGAGAACAGCCACGGATTGCGAATGGCACCGCGCCCAATCATCAGCCCGCGCGCTTTCGTCCGCGCCAATACGGCGAGGGCTTGGTCGGCGGAATAAATGTGACCATTGGCCAGGACCGGGCAGGGCATCATCTCGGCGGCGCGGCGGATAAGATCGTAGTGTACGGGCAGACCGTAGCCTTGGGTGACGGTGCGCGCGTGGACCGTGAGCAAATCCAGGGAATGCCGCGCAAAGATCGGCAGGAGCGTGGCGAAGGCCGCTGCGGATTCGAAGCCGAGACGGGTCTTGACGGTGAACTTGATGCGCACGGTCTCCCGCAACGCACCCAAGATGGCGTCCACGCGCTGCGGGTCCCGCAACAGGCCGCCGCCGGCGCATTTCTTGTACACGACCGGCGCGGGACAGCCGAGGTTGAAATCAATGGCGGCAACGGGCAATTGTTCCAGTTGCCGGGCGGTACGCACCAGATGCGGAATGTCGTTGCCGATCATTTGCGCCACCACCGGCCGTCCGGTGGGATTGGCCCGCACCGATGCCACAATCCACTTTTCCAAACAGGAAACCGCATGGACGCGGCAATACTCGGTCCAATAAACATCGGCGCCGCCGCGTTGCTGCACCAGTTCCCAGAACGCGGCGTCGGTGACCTCCTGCATCGGGGCCAACGCCAGCAGCGGCTGGCCGCTCTCAAGAAGTGCAGCAAAGCTGGTCACCGCCGACCGGAGAATTTTGTGTGGGGATGAATCAACGCCCACCGAGCCTCAGCAGGCACGCTGATCTTCCCGTGCGCGGGCGGCAACAGTTCAACGACCGACCCGGATGAATTCGCGATTGCCATGCGCGCAAGTAACCCCATTCGGTCCGGCAAAGCAAACCTCCGGGAGGATATCGCCACTGTCCCGCGGGCTGACTCTGCCGTCGGAGCTTCATCGTCTTGAGCCCGAACCGTTCAGCCGCAACAGACCAAGTCATCATCACGTCTTTTCCAGATCAGCCCAGAGCGCAGGTGCGCGGGCACATCCGGTCCGCATTTTAATGTTTATCTCTGTGGGGCCATCGGGTATCAATCGCGCCGCTATGAACGAACTTGCCAACCAAATTGCGCTCGTCACAGGTGCCGGTCGGGGCATCGGCCAAGCCATTGCGTTGAAACTGGCGGCCAGCGGCGCGGACATTGTGGCGGTGGATTTGAAGCCCGAATTTCTGGAAGAAACCGTGGCGGAGGTGCGGAAATTGGGACGCCAGGCTTGGGCGGTGGCGGCCAACGTGGCGGAGGCATCCAGCGTGGACGTGGCGGTGGAACAGATTCTCAAGGACGCCGGGCGGGTGGATATTCTGGTCAACAACGCCGGCATCACCCGGGACGGACTCTTGATGCGCATGAGCGAGGCGGATTGGGATGCGGTGCTGGATATTAATCTCAAAGGCACGTTCCTTTTCACGAAAGCACTCACGCGGGCGTTTTTGAAACAGCGCTTCGGACGCATCATTAACATCGCTTCGGTAATCGGTTTGATGGGCAACGCGGGCCAGGCAAATTATGCGGCAAGCAAATCTGGCGTTATCGGTCTAACCAAGGCTTGTGCCAAAGAATTTGCCAGCCGAGGAATCACCGTTAACGCTATCGCCCCCGGTTTTATTCAAACTGCAATGACCGATAAACTCACGCAAGAGCAACGGGATGCCATTGCCAAACAGATTCCCTTGGCCACGCTGGGCACTGCCAATGACGTGGCGCATGCCGTCTGGTTTTTTGCCTTGCCGGCGTCGCACTATATCACCGGACAGGTGTTGCCGGTGGATGGGGGGATGGTGATGTAGCAGAAAATCTGGCATTCAGGGCTTGACGGCCTTGAGCGCCTCGCATAGACACAGACAAAACATTAATGGAGTAACCCATGGCTGAAAATAATATTGAACAGCGAGTCAAGAAGATCATCGTCGAGCAATTGGGCGTGAACGAGGATCAAGTGACGGCGGAAGCCAAATTCATTGAGGACCTTGGCGCCGATTCACTTGATACGGTGGAATTGGTGATGGCTTTGGAAGAAGAGTTTGGCCATGACATTCCCGACGAGCAGGCCGAGAAATTGCAGACGGTCGGCGATGTCATCAAATACATCGAGGAAATTCCGGCGAAGTAAGTTTCATTCGACGTGTTCGGGGCAGTTGTGGCTGGTACCAGCTCAACCTGCCCCTTTTAGTTTATGGCAATTTCCCCCTTGGACCGCCGGGTGGTCGTCACCGGCATGGGCGTGGTCACCCCGATCGGGCAGACGCTCGACACTTTTTGGAGCAATCTCATCGCCGGCCAGTGTGGCGTGGATCGGATCACCCGGTTTGATCCCTCGGCGTTCGACACGCAGATTGCCGCTGAAGTGCGGGACTTTGATCCGACGCCCGCCTTCCCGTCGGCCAAGGAGGTCCGGCGGACCGACCGGTTCACCCAGTTCGGCATCTACGCGGCGTGGGCGGCGTTGCAAGACAGCGGCGCGGAACTCGACAAATTGAACTGCGACGAAATCGGCGCCATCATCGGCTCCGGCATTGGCGGTCTGGAAACTACCACCCTGCAGCACAAAATTTTGTTGGAACGCGGGCCGGGCCGGCTTTCGCCGTTCATGATCCCCAGTCTCATCAGCAACATGGCCTCGGGAATCTTCTCAATGTATTACAACCTGCGGGGACCGAATTTTGCCACCTGTTCCGCCTGCGCCACCGCCAACCACGCCCTCGGCGAGGCTTACCGCACCATCAAGTTCGGCGACGCCGTGATGATGTTCGCCGGCGGGTCGGAGGCGACCATTGTGCCCATCGGGATCGGCGGGTTTTGCGCCATGAAAGCCATCAGCACGCGCAACGACGATCCCAAACGCGCTTCCCGGCCTTTTGACAAGGAACGCGACGGCTTCGTGATGGGCGAAGGCGGCGGCGTGTTGGTGCTGGAGGAATTGGAGCACGCCAAACGCCGCGGCGCGCGGATCTATTGTGAAATCATCGGCTACGGCAACACCGCCGACGCCTATCACCTGACCGCCCCCGCTGAAGGCGGCGAAGGCGCGGCCCGGTGCATGCGCATGGCCCTGCGCAGCGCGGGGTTGAATCCCGAAGACATTGCCTACATCAACGCCCACGGCACTTCGACGCCGTTGGGCGATATTGCCGAAGCTCAGGCCGTGAAAACGGTCTTCGGCGAGCACGCCCGTAAACTGGTCATCAGTTCCACCAAGGGCGCTACGGGCCACATGCTGGGCGCGGCGGGTGCGGTCGAAATGACCGCCTGCATCCTGGCCATGCAACACAATCTGGTCCCGCCCACCATTAATTACGAAGTGCCCGATCCGCAATGCGATCTGGACTTCGCGCCCAACCAGGCGCGCGAGATGGACGTCAACGCCGTCATCAATAATTCCTTCGGCTTCGGCGGCCACAATTCCAGCATCGTCGCCCGGCGGTTTGTCGGATAACCGCGCGGCGGGTGGCGCCGCGGGTCGGGGCGAAGCGAAATGAACTTCCTGTCGCTGATCGAGGCCAAACGCGACGGGCAGGTCTTGTCCGCCGCGCAACTGCGCGAGATCATGGCCGGCGTGGCGGCCGGCCATCTTCCCGACTACCAACTCGCGAGCTTTCTCATGGCCGTTTTCTTCCGGGGCTTGAACCCGGCGGAAACCGCCGCGCTCACGCTCGCTATGCGCGATTCCGGCGACGTACTTCAATTCCCCCAAGACCCCCGCCCGCTGGTGGATAAACATTCCACCGGCGGCGTGGGCGACAAAGTTTCCCTTCCGCTCGCCCCTTTGCTGGCGTGTCTCGGTTTCCGGGTGCCGATGATTTCCGGGCGCGGACTGGGCATCACCGGCGGCACGCTGGACAAGCTCGATGCCATTCCCGGCATGCAAACCCGGCTGTCCGCAAAACGCATCGTGGCCATCGTGCAAGAGGTTGGCTGTGTCATCTGCGGCCAGACCGATCGCATGGTGCCGGCGGACCAAAAACTTTACGCCTTGCGCGACGTGACCGGCACCGTGCCGAGCATCCCGCTGATTGTTGCGTCCATCCTCTCCAAAAAGCTGGCGGAAAACCTCGACGCGCTGGTGTTGGACGTGAAGTTCGGCGCCGCGGCGTTCATGCCCACCAAGACAGCCGCCCGCAAACTGGCCAAGGCCATGGTTCAACTGGGCTGCCGCTGCGGCACGAACACCCGCGCCCTCTTGACCGACATGAACACCCCACTGGGCCGGGCCGCCGGCAACTGGCTTGAAGTCAAGGAAGCGGTGGCGTGTTTGACTCCCCGCCGCGCCGGGGCACGCTGGGATGCGTCGTCCATCACCGCCGATTCAACCAACACACCTGACCGGTTATCGCTGGCGGATCTCCGGGAACTGACGCTCGCTTGTGCGGCGCATCTGCTCGTGCAAACCCGGCGGGCGCGGGATTTCGCCGCCGCGTATCGCCGGGCGGCGGATTGCCTGGACTCAGGCCAGCCGCGCCGGAAGTGGGACGAAATGCTCGCCGCGCAAGGGGCGGACTTGGACGCCTTCCACCGCCAACTCGCCCGCGATCACACCGCGCCGGTCGTTGTGGAACTGAAAGCCACCCGCACCGGCTTTGTCACCCGGTGCGACGCCCGGTTGTGGGGGGAGGTCATTCGCGACCTCGGCGGGGGACGTCTCACGAAGGAATCCGTCGTGCACTACGACGTGGGCGTGGATCATCTGGCCAAGCCGGGGGATGCAGTTCGAGCGGGTGACGTGCTGGCCCGCATCCATGCGCGCTCGCCAAAACAGGCCGAGACAGCGCGCCGGCGATTGCGCGCGGCTTTCGCGATTGCCGAAAAACCCGGACGCCGGACGCCGTTGATTGCGGAAATCATCACACGATGATCCGTCAGGCATTGCGCGGATCCGAGCGCGTGTTCAGATGTGCCGGGAGTCTTGTTCGTCCTTGACCGTGTAACCCGTTTCCTGGCGTTTGAAATTGACTTCGTTCTTCTTCACGTAAGCGTTGAAGACATCGTCCGCGCTCAACCCCAGCACTTGGGCCAGGCTGATGAGGAAGTGAAACAAATCCACGACTTCGATTCGCGCGTTCTGCTCGTCGAACTTCTGGTAACGCGCCCACCATTTCCACGGCACGCTGTCGGTCAACTCCGCAATTTCCTGGGACAAGGCGCGGCAGTAGTTGAGCACCCAGTGAATCTTGTCCGCTTCGTTCAGGTTATCGGTATGCACGCCGATGCGCTCGTTGAGCGCCTTTTGCAATCGCCAGAGTTCCCGCAGTTGATCTGGTTTATCCATGCGCCCAGCATCCGCGTCGCTGGCCCGGAAGCAAAGCGGAAAATCGTCGAACTCAACAACCTTGCCGCCAGCAGACCCGCCGGATGCTCACGGCGTGGGTGACTCTTCCGCCGGTGGAAGCACAGAGTTGTTACCAACTTCACGCACGAGGTCTTCCACATCCCAGTTTGGCTGACGCGCGGTCAACGTGTCCGCCGTCGCGCCATGTTGCCAAACCGCGTATCGCGTGGTGTGGAGCACATCGTTCTGCAACGCGGGTTGGGCAAGCAGACCCGCGAGGTAACCGGCCAGCACATCGCCACTGCCGCCTTGGGCCAAATGCGGATTGCCGCTGCTGTTGACAAATAGCTCACCCTCGCTCCGGCCCACCAGCGTCTGATGCCCTTTGAGCACGACCCAACAATCTCCAAACCGCCGGGAAATTTCCCGCACGGCGTTGGGCCGGTCGGCCAGCACGTCCGCAACCGGGGCCCGGAGCAAACGCGCCGCCTCGCCGGGATGCGGTGTGAGGACCCGAATGGCATTGCGCGGGAACGGACCCAGGAGCAACCAATCCAAGGCGCTGGCATCCACCACCACCGGCTCCATCACGTCCCGCCATAGCCGGCGCAAGGTCAGGGTCATCTCCGACGGCAGATCCGGCGCCGCCAGGCCGGGCCCAAATAGAAACGCGCTGAAAGCTCCCGGCAGATTGACCTCCGACGTCCAGGGCCGGACCATGGCCGCCTGTAATTGCGCGGCGACCGGGTGATACACGGTGTCGGTGGTGAACGTGGTGACCAATCC
>MWDV01000087.1 GCA_002070715.1 Verrucomicrobia bacterium ADurb.Bin118 | reverse complement strand
GATCATCAAGCCCAAGCCGTTGTGGTTCAATCGGCCGACGCCACGGCGCCCGAACGGCATGCGCTTGCGGAATTGATTTTCCACTTGCACCAAGTCACCGGTGCGCGGTTTGAGGTCCAAACCAATGGCTTGGACATGCCGCACCGCGCCATTATCGTCGGGCCGGGCGCGCTCGCGACAAAATTATTCCCCGAAACGGATTTTGCCGGGCTTGGCGACGAGGAATTCATCCTGCGGACGAAGGGGAATTATCTGTTGCTTGCGGGCGGGCGGCCCCGCGGCACAATTTACGCCGTAAACCGCTTCCTCCAAGACCAGTGCGGCGTGCGCTGGTGGACGCCGTGGGCCACGAATCTGCCGGCGCGCGCGACGCTGCGGATTCCGGAACTGAACGTGCGCGGGAAACCGGCGTTCGAATACCGCGCACCGTTTTGGTATCAAGGATTCGATCCGCTCTGGAAGGCGCGCAACGGGGCGAACGACGAAAACCGCCTGATCCCCACCGAATGGGGCGGCAGCATTCGTTACAAGGGATTTGCCCACACCTTCTATCCTCTGGTGCCGCCGGAGGTGCATTTCAAAGATCATCCCGAGTGGTACAGTCTCATTCAAGGCAAACGCACCCACGAACGCGCCCAGCTCTGCCTCGCGAATCCGGAGTTGCGCGAGTTCGTCGTCGGCCGGGTGAAGGCGTGGCTGCGGGAAGCGCCGGATGCCGCCATTGTTTCCGTGACGCAAAACGACTGGCACGGCCAATGCCAGTGCCCCGATTGCCTGGCGTTGGATACCGCCGAAGGCAGTCCCGCCGGCAGCATGATCGCGTTTGTGAATTACATCGCGGAAAAAATTGAACCGGAGTTCCCGCGGGTGGCGGTGGATACATTCGCCTACCAATACACACGCAAGCCGCCGAAGACGATCCGGCCCCGGCCCAACGTGATCGTCCGGTTGTGCAGCATCGAGTGCAATTTCCGCGAGCCGCTCGATCATCCCTCCAACGCCGAGTTCCTCGCCGACCTCAAAGGGTGGGCGCGGATTTGTCAGCGGCTTTACCTTTGGGATTACACGACCGATTTCGCGAACTACGTCCTGCCGCATCCGAATTGGTTCACCCTCGGCGCCAATGTGCGTCTCTTCCAGCAACACAACGTGCGGGGGGTGTTCGAGCAGGGCGCTTATCAAGGCTACGGCAGCGAGATGGGCGAGTTGCGCGCCTGGGTATTGGCTCAACTGCTTTGGGATCCCCAGCAAAACGACCGGGCGCTCATCCGGGAATTCTTGGAAGGTTATTACGGTCCGGCAGCGGCGAAGCCCATCGAGCGGTATCTTGAATTGTTGCATGAAACGTCCCAAGGCTTCTATCTCGGTTGCTATACGCGGTCCCCGGCGCCGCATCGCACGGCGAAGGTGTTGATCGAAGCGGAGCGGCTCTGGCGGGCCGCCGGACAGGCGGTCGCTTCGGATCCCGAACTCACCGCCCGCGTGCGGTTGAGTCATCTCCCGGTGCGATTCGCTTTCCTGCGCGACTGGGAACGTCTGCGTTACGATGCCTGGGAAGAAAACTGCGACTGGCCCTTTGCGGAATCGCGCCCGGCGGTGGCGGCGGAGTTTGCCGCCGCGTGCCAAGGGGTGCCCGGCAAACCGTGGACGGTGGTCCAACGGCTCAATGAGCCCGGGCTGACAGTGGAAAAGTTCCTCGCCGGTTTGGGGACGGCCCCGGCGCGCGAGCTGGGGCCGCCGCCACCGCCGCGCCTGACACATCCCGCGCCGCCCGCCGATTTGGCGGCGACCGAACTGCGCGAGGCCGTGGACCTGCAAGACAACACGGCCCATCTCGCCAAACCGGGTGAATGGGTGGAAATCCGTCCGGACCCCGCCGCCTCCGACCGACGCGCGGCCTGGCTGCCCGGCAGTCACAAGGAATGGGCGTTTCGGATCAGCGCGAATCGCATTCCGTCGTCCCCCACCGGTTCATGGAAAACTTACGTGATCGCCCGCGTCGAGGCAGCCGCGGATGCCCCGCCTGATACCGCTGCCTTCACTGCGGGCGTCTATGACAACGCGGCCAAAAATTCTCCCGCCCAAGCGCGCTTTTCCGTGAGCGACACCGGCGCGGGCTACCGATCGCATTTGATCGGCGACTTCGCCCCAAACGAACACCGTGACATTTACGTGGCCCCCGCCGGCCAATCCGGGGTGCGGGCGCTATGGGTGGACCGGATTTATCTCGTACCCGCCCGCTGACGCAACGTCGCCAGCGAATTAAACAGCCCGTGTCCACCTGCGGGAGCGCGCTCCGCTGGCTGCTCTCGCAAGTGATGGCATGTGCGCCAGCAGTAGCCATGACGGAACGGTCGAGCGTCCGACAACCATCCTCAGCACCCCGGCGGGCCGCGGTTTGCTGCTGCGGTCCCGGGCGGAACTCTACCGCACCTGCGGGGTGGGCCTGACGCAGGCGCCCGGCTTCCAGAGCGGCACGGCGCTGGCGCACACTTGAGCGGCTTGGGAAGCCGCGAAAGGAATTCGGCGAGGCGAAGGCCCGCAGGGCCGAGCGAGCGGGAGCGAGCGAGTCCACTCGGCGCGTATCCTCTCTGGCATCTGCTCAAATGCAAACCGGCGTTCAACCCGTCAGTCTTCGCCAAAGAGGAGGAAAAAACGCAACGCAAGCGGCGCGCCCGCCTGCACCACACCGCCGCCGCCCTCGGCCTCAAAATCGTTCCTGCTCCAATGTCCGCACGAGGTCGAGTCGCTTCACACGACCTCCAACTCCTCAACCTTCCTGATTCCGGGAATCTGCTCGGAACTAAACGTGTGGAACAAATCCCTCAGATGATCCTTCAGGTCATCGAGGCTCTCCCCTTGGGTCCAATGGTCCGGGTAGTCATTCAAGTACCCGAGGAACCGTCCATCACTCTCCTGCCAATACGTGAACCAAGCTTTCATGGCCGCAAAATACCAGAGTCCAGCCTGCAATGCGAGCGTGTGCTTTTCGGCGTGTCACGACTCTTTGAGAATGTCCCCTATTGGACTCGCTAAAAATGTCCCCTTGGGGCGGCGGAAGCAGCGGCGTATCTGACGCCCCTGGCCCCGGCGGGGCAGGTGACGGCTTCAACGCACAATCAAGCCTTGAACGCGTTGGTATTCCGATATGCCGAGGGGCTGCATCAGCCGCTGCGAGGGAGACTGGCGGAGTTTGGGCGGGCGTCTATGATAACGCGGCCAAAAGTTATCCCGCCCAGGCGCGCTTTTCCGTGAGCAACACCGGCGCGGACTACCGATCGCATTTGATCGGCAACTTCGCCCCAAACGGACACCGTGACATATACGTGACCCCGCTGTCCAAACCGGGGTGCAGGCACTATGGGTGGACCGGATTTATCTCGTGCCCGTCCACTGACACAACACTGACAGCGAATTAAAACGGCCTTTACCCACCCACAGAAAACGGCTCTCTGGAATTCACAAATTGTCAGCCCCAACGCAGGTTGGCCCGCGTCAAGGTCGTATCTTGGGCAAGACCACAAAGTCCTGCCACGGCAACTGGGAAATCTCCGCCTCCGTGAGCCACGTCACCACGCCGGTGTTGTCCCCCGCACAATGAACCCGCTCTCCCCGCGCATTGAGCCGGGATTGATCGCAAAATATCACAATCCGTTTGGCGTCATGGGGATGCCCCCACTCACAATTCAGAGCCCAAAACGAGGCCTTACGCCATTCCGGATCGCGCGGGGTCAGGATTCGTAATTGTCCAAAAGTCAGGTCACGAGGCTGAAACGTTGTGTGGTTCAACTCCTCCTTTCGCATCATCGCCTCGGCGTAGAACTGCTTGCAAATGAGAATGTCATCGCTCGAACGCGCGGCGCTCGTTGTGCAACCGACGAGGACCGCCAAACCGAAGATCAGGCAGAGCGCGGACAGCGGGGCGAAAGACCAAGTTGACCGGCGGAATAAAACCAAAGGCTTTCGGCGTAAATTGAGGGAGCGCAACATGGCCTCTCCATTCCCAGTGGAAAAATTGGCTCCAGAGGTAGGACTCGAACCTACAACCACACGGTTAACAGCCGCGTGCTCTACCATTGAGCTACTCTGGAACCCAACGCGGGAGGGAATCTACAAACCGTTTCGCCAATCGTCAACAGCATTCCCCTCCCAATTCCACCCCCCGATCGCGCCGGGATTTCAACCCGCCGCCCGGGCAACCAAGGCGAAATTCTGCCGTCGGATCAATAGGGCAACGGAAATTGGGCGGTCAACGTGCGCACCCGTTCGCGCACCCCGGCCAGGGCTTCGCTGTTCGTGAGGTCCAGCAGCACCTCGCTGATCATGTCCGCAATGGCGGCCATCTCGGTTTCTCGCATCCCCCGCGTCGTCACCGCCGGGGTGCCCAGCCGAATGCCACTCGCTTGGAACGGCGATCGGGTTTCAAAGGGAATGGTGTTCTTGTTGACCGTGATCCCGGCCTGGTCCAACGCCGCCTGACATTCTTTGCCGGTCACGCCGCGGGCGCCGACGTCCACCAGCATGAGATGGTTGTCCGTGCCGCCGCTGACCAGGCGGAAACCGTTTCGGGTCATGCCGTCGGCCAACGCGCGTGCGTTGTTGAGAATCTGTTGTTGATAGCTCTGAAACGACGGCTGCAGCGCCTCGTGAAAACAGACCGCTTTGGCGGCGATGACATGTTCGAGCGGCCCGCCTTGGATGCCGGGGAAGACCATCGAGTCAATGGCCTTGGCATATTTTTCCGGGCAAAGAATCAGACCGCCCCGCGGTCCGCGCAGGGTTTTGTGCGTGGTGGTGGTGACGAAGTCGGCGTGCGGCAACGGGCTGGGATGCAACCCCGTGGCCACCAACCCCGCGATGTGCGCAATATCCGCCAGCAAATACGCCCCCACTTCACGCGCGATCTCGCCCATCCGTTGGAAGTCAATGATGCGCGGATAGGCGCTCGCGCCGACGGTGATCATCCGCGGCTGGTGCTCGCGGGCCAGGGCCGCCAGTTGATCGTAGTCAATCCGCTCGTCCTCCCGACTCACGCCATAGTGGATGATGTCAAAAAATTTGCCGGAGAAATTGGCCTTGTTGCCGTGGGTCAGATGCCCGCCGTGGCTCAAGTCCATCGTCAACATTTTATCGCCCGGTTTCAGGAAGGCGAAATAGACGGCCATGTTGGTGGCGGAGCCGGAGTGGGGCTGGACATTGGCATGCTCGGCGCCGAACAATTTCTTGGCGCGGTCAATGGCGAGCTGCTCGATCTCGTCCACGTGTTCGCAGCCGCCGTACCAGCGTTTGCGGGGATAGCCCTCGGCGTATTTGTTGGTCAACACCGATCCCTGCGCCTCCATCACGGCGGGGCTGGTGAAATTCTCGCTGGCAATCAATTCGATGTTATCCAACTGCCGCCGGCGTTCGTGTTGAATGGCCTCGTCAATCGCCGCGTCCACGCGCGCCAACCGCAAATCCACCGCGCCGCCTTCAATTTTCCGGATGCGCCGCTCGTGCCGGCCCCCGTCGAATCCCGCGCCGAGAAACGCCTCGACCATCTCACACACCTGCGCCGGCGTGGTGCGCGCGGCGGCGAAGCAAAGCACATTGGCGTTGTTGTGCTGACGTGCAATGGCCGCGGTTTGGGTGTCAAAAACCAGCGCCGCCCGGATGCCGGGGATTTTATTCGCGGCGATGCTCATGCCCACACCGGTGGAACAGAAAAGCAACCCCCACTGGCCCGCCGCCGCCGCGACCTGCCGCCCCACCGCTTGCGCGTAGTCGGGGTAATCCGTCGCTTCCGGTGTGTGCGTGCCGAGATCGTTGACCTGCAGCCCGCGCTCCCGAAGCTGTTGGGCCACCGCTTCCTTGACCGCAAACCCCGCGTGATCCGCACCCAGCACAAGCACCGGTGCGGTGGATTGAGACGAGGCCGCCGGATTGGCCTCCAGAAAACGTGTGAGCGAGGCGATCCCCTGCTCAATCTGGTCGCGGCAGTTGACGTAAACCGCATACGAACCGCCAATGGGATCGGCGATGTCTTTTTCAAACGCGGCCAGCGTCTCGTCGAACTCGCGCAGGAGAAACGTTTTTTCCGCCGCCTGCGGGTAAAGCAGGAGCACACTGTCCACATGGCTGCGGGTCATCCCGAAAATGTAATCCGCTTGCCGGACCAGCTCGGCCGTCAACGGTTGGCTGCGCGTGCGGGAGATGTCCACCCCCCGTTCCTGGAGCGCCTGAACGGCAAAGGCGCTGGGCGGCTGGCCGGTGGCGGCACCGACCCCGGCGGAAAACGCTTGGTATCCGGGGCGGTCTTGCATGGCGCGGCGGAACAAGCCTTCCGCCATGGGGCTGCGGCAGATATTGCCCGTGCAAACAAAAAGGATGGTTTTCATCGGCGCGTTAAAGGGTGGTAGTTTGAAAGCCCGGCGTAAATCGTCAACGGCGAAATCCCGGGGAAGACGCAGGCGCGCGAGGGGCGTCCCGGATGATGGCCAGGGATTTCAGCAAATCCACCGCGCGGGCCAGCACGGGATCCCGCAAGACCGGTCGCGCGGGTCCGGTTTCGCGCGTGACGACGCCTTCCGCGTCCAAGGGCAGCCCCTCACGGCGCGCGCGGACCAAATCTGCTTCATTGGGCCGGGGCCGGCGGGTCACCCGGTTCGTGCCGGCGGCCATTTCGGCGGGTGTCGGCGCCTCACGATACGGATCGTCAAAAAACAACCGCTCATCGGCGGCATCCACAGTGACGGCAATATCGGGCTGCAAACGTTGCGGCGACAACGGTGTGCCATTGGCGAGTTTCACGGGCGCGCCGGCGATGCGTAAAAACTGTCCGCTGGCGAGGGGATAATCCCGCCATCGTGCGGCGGCGCCCGCCGTTTCGTTCCCCAAGATCAGCGCCACCCCCTTAAACCGCAGCGCGGCCGCCAGGGCTTCCGCCGCCCCGGTCGTCTGCCGGTTGACCAGAACCGGGACCGGCAGTTCCCACAGCGTGTCCGTCGTCTGCACGCGGATGACCTGGCCGTCCACGTCCAGCAACGGAGCGGGAGCCTTCACCAGCAATCCGGCCACTTCACCAATGACCGCATAGTCCTCTCCGCCAGCGTAACGCAGATCGAACACCATCCCGACGATATGGCCGGTGCGGGTCAGCTCCCGGTGTGCCTCAACCAGCAGAGCCTTCAACCCGGCGCCCACCGTTGCCACCCGCAGATAACCGACGTTGTCCTCGAACACCCGCGCCTGGTCGAGTTGGGCAGGTAAAACCGGAGCCGCCGCATTCGTCACCAACATCACCCGGGGATGCAACGCGCCGATCAATCCCTCCACGGCCGCCCGGTCCAACTGTTCCGGACTGAAACCGGACAAATGCTGGCGCAACAAGCCCAACACCTCGTCGAAGGTCGGCGCCGCCGGAGCCGAGTCCCCGCACACCTCCAACGACGCGGCCGCCAGTACCGTCAGTAGCGCAACCGTGAAAGCAAGCCGTCTCATGTGTCGGTCAAAATGGGTGACGGGAAGAATGAAGTAAAGCGGCAACCAAGCAAGCCCACGTTGACCTCAACAGCTTTGCAAAAAACGACCGCAGAAGGGCGCTCCTCTTGGGGCGTCAGCCAACCAAAAGGACGTGAACGCGTGAGATGCTCTCTCCGCCCAACGCCCAAGCAACAGCCAGCCGAAGCGCCCGCCCTTCGCGCTGCAGTGCCTCCGCGCATCCGCACCGAGGCACGCCCACAGGCCGGTGACGCTCAAGCTTTCTTGGGCTTGGCCGTGGCTTCCTTGACCAGGGTGGCGCCTTTGCCCACGCGTTTACGCAGGTAGGTCAGCTTCGCCCGGCGCACCGCGCCTTTCCGTTCCACTTCGATTTTTTCCACACGCGGCGAGTGAACGGGAAACACGCGCTCGACGCCCTCCCCGTAACTGATGCGCCGGACGGTAAACATGGAGTTCAGGCCGCGTCCGCGCCGTCCGATGACGACTCCGGAAAAAATCTGAATCCGTTCTTTATCGCCTTCGACCACCCGCGTGTGGACACGCACCGTGTCGCCGATACCGAAATCGGCTTTATTCTTGCGGTATTGTTCCGCTTCAATCTTGTCAAGCAATGCCTGGTTCATAAATCCATTTTCAATTGGGCCGGGTTGCGCGGGGTTCATCCCGGCCGGGTTCCGTTGGTCCGCCGTCCGCAAGGGACGGTGCGGTCGCCAGCAAATCCGGGCGCCGTTCCTGCGTCCGCTTCCGGGCCTGTGCCGCCCGCCATTTTTCAATCTCGGCATGGTTGCCCGAGAGCAACACCTCCGGGACTTTCATGCCCCGAAACTCGGCCGGCCGCGTGTAGTGCGGGTATTCCAACCACCCGTGGCTGAACGATTCGTCCAGCGCGCTTTCCGCGTCGCCCAACACGCCGGGCAACAACCGCGTCACCGCGTCAATGATCACCATCGCGGGCAGCGCCCCGTTGGTCAGCACATAGTCGCCAATGGACAACTCGTCGTTCGCCAGCCCTTCGCGGACCCGTTCATCAACACCTTCGTAACTGCCGCATACCAGTAAAATCCGGCGCCGCTGGGCCAGGTCGCGCGCCACCGCCTGGGTGAACACGCGTCCACTCGGAGACAACAACACGACATGAACCTCGTCGCCGGCCGTCAGGGTTTCAACGGCTTCAAAGAGCGGTTCCGGTTTCAGCACCATCCCCGGTCCGCCGCCGAACGGGCGGTCATCCACGGTCTTGTGCCGGTCATGGGCGTAATCCCGCAAATTGTGGATCCGCAAATCCAATTGTCCGCCCGTCCGGGCGCGCTGGAGGATGCTTTCATCCAGTGGCCCGACAAACATGCCGGGAAACAACGTGAGCACGTCAATGCGCATGGTCGTGCTCCGGCGGCGCGCCGGGGACTCAAGCCGGGGGCGGCCCGGCGTCTTCCACAATCTCGACCGAACAGCGCTGGCTCTTCTTGGCGCTTCCCGCCTGCACCAGCGAGCGGATGGCATTGATGGTCACCCCCTGCTTGCCGATGATTTTGCCCACGTCCTTCGAATCCAAACGCAGTTCGTACACCGTGGCGCCATGCCGCTCGACGGCGGTAACCGTCACGGCCTCGGGATGGGCCACCAGCCCCTTCACCACGTACTCGAGGAACGCTTGCATGCCAACACGCGCGCGGTCAGGCCTCAGGCCGCCGCTGTTTTGGACGCTTTCTTGATAAAGCTGGCGACCGTTTCAGTGGGTTGCGCCCCTTTGCTGACCCAATAACGCGCGCGCTCCAAGTCCAGAGTGAACTTGTCGCTCTTGCGTTTCGGCAGGTAGGTGCCGAGTTCCTCGATGAACCTGCCGTCGCGCGGACTGCGGCTGTCCGCCACCACGATGCGATAGGCGGGATTGTTTTTCGCGCCGATCCGCTTCAACCGGATTCTTACTGCCATAAATATAATCTTCTGCCGGACCGCCGGCTCATCAGCCGGCCGTCCTTGCGGTTATTTCCGTTAAAGGAGGCAGACAATAGCCGCGCGGCCAAAGCTTGGCAAGCCCAGTTTTAGGGTCTTTCCGGCGGCGCAATGAAAACACACGAACCTTGGTTTTTCCCGGCGGACGGCCGGAAAAACAGGCAGCAAAGGACCTTGCCTACCGGGCCAAGCGTTTCCAGTCTTGCAGCTTGCCGGCCGAGTCGAAAGTCAGTCGGAGGAAAAAATCGGGCGCACCGGTATCCACGTAAGCCGAGCCATAATAGCCGCCGTAATACGGATGCGGTGTGGGCGGGGCATATAGATAATTCGCCCCCCGGCGGGTCAACCATTCCGCCACCAAGGTGCCATCGGTCAGCCGGGCTTGTTTGTCGGGCGGGCCCAATTCGACCACGGCCTGATCATACGTATAGACCCCGACCCGCCCGGCCCAGTCCGCTTTGCGGGTGGCACATCCCGTCCCCACCAACACCCCAACGGTCAGGCACAGGCATAGACAGATCCGGCAACCCCACCAAAATAATTTCATGACCCGAGCTTACACCCAATCCCCCCGGACGCGCAACCGTCCCGGGCGCCGGATTCTCCCGGATGAATTTGATATTCTATTGTCAGCGGCACTGGCGCCGGGTATTTAATGCGGGATACATGATCAAGGCTGTGCTGCTGCTGTTTGAACCCGTGCGCACCTGGGACCGGATTGCCCTGGCCGAACGCGGGGTGGGGTTCATTTTATTCACCTATGTGCTTCCGCTGCTGGTGCTGGTCGGCGGGGCGGAAGCTTGGGGAATGATCCATTGGGGGGATTGGCGCGGGGCGGTGTTGATGCTGAAAAAATACACCCTACCCGAAGCGGTGGGATTTCAACTCATGCAACTGAGCATTCAGTTGTTCACCCTGTTTCTGGGGGCCAAGTTGCTGCTCAATTTGGGGGAAACCTTCCACGGGCGGCACACCTACACGCAGGCGTTCACCGCCCTGGCCTACGGCTTGGGACCGTTTTGGATGCTGCGCCTGCTTGATCTGTTTCCCGCGATCAATCCCTGGGTCTCGTTCGGGTTGGGCATTGTGCTGACCATCGCGGTTTTGTATTATGGCATCCCCCGCGTGATGATGCCCGATCCGCCCCAAGCCTTCGGGCTTTACCTGATGGGATCGCTGTTGCTGTTGATCATCGCCGGGTTGGGCCGGTTCATCATCGTCTGGCTGCAACAAGGACGGTTCGCACACCTCGAGGAAATCCTCACGCGGATAGCCGCCGCAGTGCTACCCGGATGACCCAGCGGGACGCGCGCAACGCCTGTTCCGCGGCGGAGTAATCCGCGCCGGTCAACTCCTGCACAATCCGCACCGCGCGGTCGCGCAATTTGACGTTGGTCGGTTTCACGTTCACCATCAGGTTACTGACGACCTTCCCGGCACGCACCATGCCGAGGGTGCTGAACATGTTGAGCAACATTTTCGTGGCCGTGCCGGCCTTCAAGCGGGTCGAACCCGTCAAAATCTCCGGCCCCAAATCCGGCGCCAGCACGATGTCCGGCGCAATGGCCGGTGGAATCTGCAGATAAGGATTGAAACACATCAAGACCGTGGTGGCTTTCCGCCGCCGCGCCTCCCGCAACGCGCCCCACACAAACGGCGTGCGCCCGCTGGCGGCGATCCCCACGACCACATCCCGGCGGTTGACCGCGCGGGTTTGCATGGCTTCCGCCCCGGCGGCGGCGTCATCCTCGGCGCCCTCGATGCTCCGCCACAACGCCGGTCGGCCACCGGCAATGATGCCCTGCACTTGTTCGGGATCGCTGCAAAACGTCACCGGACATTCGCTGGCATCCAGCACGCCCAACCGGCCACTGGTGCCGGCCCCGACGTAGAGGAGCCGCCCCCCGCGTTGGAACGCGCGGCCAATGACCGCCACCGCCTGCTCAATCGCCCGCGATTCCTTGCGCAGCGCCGGGGGAATCCGCGCGTCTTCCGATAACATCAAATTCACCGCCGCCCGGATTGAAAGAGTATCCAATTTCCGGGAACGCGGATTGCGCCGCTCAGTGGGCGACATGCGCCGGCTTTGCACAAACTCCGGCATCCGCGTCGCTTCGGCGCTGCCCGCTTGATCCGGAGGCCACGCTGCCTCTGATGCGGTCCGCCGCCGGGTTTTTTGTCGGGCTCCCGCCCGGGCCAAAGCCACTGCGCCCCAAACACTTTCCCGGGGCAACAGAATAATCCGCGCGCCCGGCCAACCCCGGCGCAGCCGCCCCGCAACGGATTTGGCGAATTGCGGTTGCTTGAGCAGCGTGCTGCCTGCCAAGACAAATTCCACCGGCTGACCGCGCCGAAACAAATGGCGCGCGCACAAGAGCGCATCCTGGGCCAGCCGTTCAGCCGCCTCACCCACCAGCCGCCGGGCCAGCGCGTCGCCGGCTTGAGCCGAGGCGAAGACGTGGATGGCCAGCCGTCCGATGTCCGCCTTGCTGCCGCTCTGCACCCAGTCAATCAATTGGTTGGCGTCGTTGAGCAACAAATCATGCAGGATTTGGCGACCCAATTTCGGCCATTGTCCCGAGCGATCGAATTCGCCGGCCACCGCCTTCAACGCGCGCAAGGCGATTTCGTAGCCGCTACCTTCGTCGCCCAGAATGTGTCCCCAGCCGCCCACCTTCCGGGCGCGGCCCCGCGCGTCCCGCCCGAAACAACACGAACCGGTGCCGCTGATCACCAACACCCGCGGATTAAATCCGGTGCTAACGGTGCCGGGTGAGACCGGCACCGCCGCCAGTGCGGTATCCAAATCTTGCGTCGCCTGGCAGGGCACTCCCGGCCAGACCCGGGCCGCGGCACGCCGGATACGCCGCCAATCACTCTCCGCCCAGGCCCCGGCCAAGCCAATGCCCAACCCCGAAGGCCGCGGCAATCCGCGGGCGATGCCGCGCAAATGCGCCACGAGTTGCGCATCGGTCAGCAGCTTCAAATTCGCCGGTCCCGCTTCGATCCGGCGCACACAGCGTCCTTGGTCATCGGCCAGCAGGGCGACCGTGCGGGTCCCGCCTCCCTCGATGCCCAGCCAGACGGGTTGCGTCGTATTGGATGATTGTGTCATCCGGCGCAGTATCCGGGCGGAGACACCGCATTTCAAAGCAATTTCCCACCTCCGATATGATGAACTGGAGATATTGTCCCCGGCTTCCCTAGCTTCCCGGTCTGAAATGCCTTGTCCGATTTTCGGCGTGCCGGGTACTGTTTCATGAGTGGATAACCAGACCGACCAACAACTGCTGCGCGCGTATGTTTCGCACCGCTCGGAAGCCGCGTTTACCGAACTGGTGCACCGCTACATTGATCTGGTTTATTCCACGGCGCGACGACTGTTGGGGGATGCCTTTCGCGCGGAAGACGTCACCCAGGCCACCTTTATGGCGTTGGCGCAAAATGCGAAGTCACTGGCCAATCGGGCCGTCTTGTCCGGCTGGTTGCACACCACCGCGCATCATTTGGCGATCAAAACGATCCGCACCGACGCGCGCCGTCAACAGCGGGAAAAGGAGGTCGCTACCATGAATGAATCCACCCACGCTCCCGCCGCAGCCTCATGGCAGGAAATCGCCCCGCACCTCGATGCGCTCATCGGCAAGCTGGCCGAATCTGAACGCGACGCAATTCTGCTCCGCTACTTTGAAAAGAAGAGCGCGGTGGAAATGGCCGCGAGCCTGGGCATCAGCGCGGATGCCGCCCAAAAACGCGTGAACCGCGCCGTCGAGAAGCTGCGCAATCTGTTCAGCAAACACGGCATCAATATCGGTGCGGGAGGACTGGGCATTTTGATTTCCACCCATGCCGTACAAACCGCGCCAGCGGGCTTGGCGCTTACCATTTCGAGTGTCGCACTCGCTGGAACGGCTGCGACCACTTCAACCCTCATCACCGCTACCAAGACCATGGCCATGACTACACTACAAAAAACTCTCGTCACCACCACTGTCGCCGTGCTCGCCGGAGTGGGCCTTTACGAAGCCAAGCAAGTTCACAATGCCCGCGCCGAAGTGCAGACGCTCCGGCAACAACAAGCGCTGTTGGAAGAACAAGTTCAAAGGTTGGAAAACGATTTTGCCGCCGCCACGAACCGGCTGTCGAATTTGCTGGCGGAAAATACGAGTTTAAAATCGAATCCTGAAAGGAACGAACTGTTGAAATTGCGCGGTGAAGTTACCCGACTGCGCTCACTTGAAAAAGACATCAACGCCCTCCAAAAAAGCAGCAAGTCAATCGGTTTCCGGATTGGCCGAGTGGCGACCGAATGAAGTTAGAAATGTCGGTCGCGCAACTCCGCTGGACGCGATGCAAACATTTCTCTGGTCGGAGATAACAACTAATTTGTCCGTGTTAAGCCAGTGTTTTGTTGGTGACGAAATAGACCCCGTAACTCCTGAGAGCCTCACTCAATTTGCCAGCGACCCCATGATGCGTCTGGGCGGAGATTTGGACACGATACGAGTTCTTTCGCAGAGATTTATCTCTCCAACCGAAGTGCTGTTGGATGTTCAGGCAAAATTTGACGAGAGGAGCGGTGTTATGGGGGTGGAATGGGGTCACCATAGAGCTGACATTGCACAACGTGAATGGAGAATGGAAATTCGTTGTGTTCAATGTCCGTGATGCCAACGGAAAAGTTATGGCCGTGTCGCTCGGAACAAAACCAAAAGCGCCGTAGGCGCGGCACCTTGGTAAAATCGTTCGCCCGCAAAATCACAAGCTCCATGGGAGCGACCCATCCTCGCCGGTGCCGGGCCCACGGCGCTGAGACTTTTTCGTGTGGTCCGCGTCCTTCGCGATTGAATCACACCGCCTTTGCCGCGATATCCCTGCGAAAATGCGCGCCCTCAAATTGAAGGCACTCCACCGCGGCGTAGGCCGCCGCTTGTGCGGCGTGCAGATCTTTGCCTAGCGCCGTCACGCCCAGAACGCGGCCGCCGTTCGTCACGATCTGGCCGTCTTTCAAAGCCGTGCCGGCGTGGAACACTTTGGTTCTCGGCAGGCGATTCGCCGCATCCAATCCGCTGATGACTTTGCCCTTCGCGTAGCTGCCCGGATAACCGCCGCTGGCCATAATGACGCAAACGCTGGCCTCCGGTTTCCATTTCAATTCGTGTCGCGCCAACGTGCCGCTCGCACTGGCGTCGAGCAGTTCCAGCAGATCGTTTTCCAGCCGGGTCAGATAAACCTGCGTTTCGGGATCGCCGAAGCGCGCGTTGAATTCCAGCACCTTCGGGCCGTCCTTGGTCAGCATGATGCCGGGGTAAAGCAGACCGCGGAAATCAATGCCCTCCGCCGCGCAACCACGCAGAAAGGGATCGAGAATTTGTTGCGCCACTTCGCTCAGTTGCGCGTCCGAGAGAAACGGCGTGGGTGAATAGGCGCCCATCCCGCCCGTATTCAAACCGCGATCGCCATCCAGTGCGCGTTTGTGATCTTGTGACGTGGGAAAAAGTTTGGCCGTAGTGCCGTCGCACAACGCGTGCAGCGAAGTCTCCATGCCTTCAAGAAATTCCTGAATGACGACACGCGATCCCGCCGCGCCGAACGCACGGTTCACCATGATTTCGTCCACCGCTTTTTCCGCCTCGCCTTGGTTCTGGCAAATCAAAACGCCTTTACCGAGCGCCAGGCCATCCGCCTTCACCACGCACTTGCCGCCGAGGGTGGCGCAAAATTGTTTGGCGGCGGCGGCCGCGTCAAAAGTGCCGGCGGCGGCGGTCGGGATGCCGTATTTGGCCATGAAATTTTGAGAAAAAACCTTGGACGATTCGAATTGCGCCGCCTTCCGATTTGCGCCCCAGATTTTCAAACCGTGCTGCTGAAACAAATCCACAACGCCGAGCGCGAGAGGATTGTCCGGACCAACGACGGTGAAATCCACCTGCTTTTCCTGCGCGAACGCAAGCAGTGCTGGTAAATCTTCCGCGCCAATGCCGACACATTCGATGGCGCGACCATTCTGCGCGAGCCGTTCTTGCGCGATGCCGGCATTGCCGGGCGCGCACCACATTTGCGTGACGTGGGGCGATTGCGCGAGTTTCCAAACCAGGGCGTGTTCCCGGCCGCCCGAACCGATGACGAGAAGTTTCATTTTAACGACGCACCTTCAATCTTGCCAACGCGGTCAATTGCGTTGTCCGGGGATTAAAACGCCAAAACGTGTCACATGCAAAACCAATGCTGCAGCGGCGAGCAACCAATCGTAAGCCCGAAAACCGGGGCAGTGGGAAAGCCGGAGAGGGACATCGTGACCTCCCCGGTGGTGAAGCTCAAGGGGCTGAGCCTCGGCACAGAATAGAACTGCGGCGCCGCCTCCGAAGCTGGCGCCGCCGTGAAAATCGGCCCCCCTCTGCGGGTACACAGCCCCTCCTTTGAATTGTATCGTATGCGGACCGGTCGTCATGGGTTACATCAGAAACTTGTCGCCCGCACCCGCGCCAACGGCATCAAGGCCGCCGCCCGCGAATTTGGCGGCGCCCGCAGCCCCGTCCGCAAATGGCTGCGACGTTATCAACCCGGCAAACCGCCCGCTCCCGCCGCCGCGCAAAGGCTACCCTGGTTGTTCTGGCCACCTGCAGCATTGGCTTATGAATGGCGCGCACCGCCCCGTCGGGCGAGCGCCTGCCTGGGCGCACATGGGCAGACCGGTTCACTGCGGGCTTGACAGCCGTCGGCCCGCCGCGTACCAATACCTCCAATGAAGGCCAGCCTGCCCTCCGCGAAGGCTGGGCGTTTGGATAACGCCCCAAAACGGGATGTTATCCAGACCTGTAGAATCACTTGTTCGGCGAAATCTGCGTCTATGAAACCTCTAAAGAATCTTGGGCGGTTCGTACTGGTAGCGGCTGCCCTAACAATGAATCAACCGACTCATACCGCCACTTTGCTGCCAGACGGCAAGGTGCTCGTCGCTGGAGGCAGTACTTCCCGCGATGACGACTTCTCTTCCAGCGGTATTACGAACAGCGTTGAGCGGTACGCCCCATCCGTAGGCACATGGACACCCGCCGCCCCGATGAACATTGCTCGCTCCCTTCACACGGCCACCCTGCTGCCCAACGGCCTAGTCCTGGTCACAGGGGGGATCACAACCGTCGGCTCGACCAAAACGGCGGAGCTCTACGATCCATCCGTAAACACCTGGACCCTCATTGCCTCAATGACCACCAACCGCGTCCTTCATTCGGCAACATTGCTGCCGAACGGCAAGGTACTGGTGGCTGGTGGCTTTTCCGGCGAGTTTCCCGACGGCCCTCTCGACAGCTTGCACAGTGCGGAAATCTACGATCCCACTGCGGGGACTTGACCAAAAACTGGCGTGTTGAATGTGGCGCGCGGCTATCACAAGGCAGTTTTGCTTCCCTCCGGGCAAGTGCTTGTCGCCGGCGGCAGCGATAGCGGCTTCAATCACCTCTCCAGCGCAGAACTGTTCACGCCAGCCACCGGACAATGGACCATGACCGGCACAATGAAGAGCCCGCGCGTCGGCTTCGCAGCGTTGCTGTTACCCAACGGGGAGGTTTTGGCGGCAGGCGGGCAGAATCCAATGGATACGGCGCTAAACACCGCAGAGCTATACCGTCCAACCACGGGCACATGGTCATGGACGACCGCGATGGCCAACGCACGTGCCGACAATGGGGCAGTCCTGCTGCCTGATGGCACCGCGCTGCTGGTGGATGGCTGGGACAACACATCCGATACCCCCGCGTCGGAATTGTACAACCCAACTACTGGGACTTGGTCAACGGCCGCCACCTTCAACAGCCCGCGCTTTCACACCACCGCCACCTTGATGCCCAACGGACAAGTGCTCGCCGTAGGGGGGCAAGACTCGTCGCACAACGTTTTTGCCATCGCCCAGTTGTACGATACCGGCAGCGGCCCCATTGCCCCGCCCACGCTTGCTAGCCCCAAAACGCTCCCCGACACAGCGCTGCAACTCACCTTCGCCAGCAGATACGGCTCTGTCTTCAGCGTCCTGGCCACGGAAAATGTGGCGGCGTCGTTGAGTGCCTGGCCTGTAATCGGCGTTGCCGTGGAGACATCGCCAGGCCAGTTCCAATTCACCGATGCGCAGGCGACTAATTCTGTCCAGCGCTTTTATCGCCTCCGGTCGCCATAACTCGGCCGATATTTCAAGGTCGGACCTGATCGCTAGCAGCGAGCTTGACAGCACCCGGCCAACAGCGCACAAATGCCTCCGATGAAGGGCAGCCTGTCATCCGCAGAGACTGGGCGTTTGGATAACACCCCAAAACGGGATGTTATCCAGATCTGTAGAATCACTTGTTAGCCCCGAACTGAAAGCGTCCGGTATGCCCGACATACGATTCGAGTGCCCCAACTGCGGGCAGCATCTTGCGGCGCCGGAGGAATTGGCGACCCAGTTGATTGACTGTCCGGGCTGCACACAGACCATCGAAATTCCCGCACGCAGCCGAGTGCCGCCGGACCCACCCGTTGCGGAGCGGGCATCATTGAAGCCTGTTGTCGCGCAGCCTTTCTCTCGCACTCCGCCAGGCACAGTAGCCTTCGTGGTTGTATTCTGCCTGTATCTTCTTGTCCTCGTGCTCCTACTCAGGCAATGGCAAGAGAACCAGCTCGTGCGGTCCTTTGGAGGTGGAGAACAGCCAGACCTCAGACCAACGTTCGTCTGGCTACTCTGTTGGGGATTCGTGGGCGGTGCTGTAGGCTTTCTTGCAGGGCAAGCCCGTGGCAAGCAACGTCTGGGTGCTGCTTGGGGGCTTGCGTTAGGTCCAGTTGGGTGGTTAATCACGCTCTGCTCGGCTGATCTCAGACCGCGATGTATGGAGTGCCGTGGGGTCATTCCAGAAGGAGCGCAGCGGTGCATGCACTGTGGAGCGGCTCAGCCCGCCGTTCCCGATCATCTTTTTGATCGAAAATGAGGACTAACAAGATCACTGGAGCGAAAGTGGCGGGCACATACCGTTTCGTGCGTCTGGTTCTTTCGCGGTTCCCGAGCTGTCGGAGCGGTGCTTACCGCCACTTCGCTCGGTCCTGTCGTTGGACGTATGGATAAAGATATGAACTACTGGATGTTCACTGTGATGTATTATGATGACGGGTTCCCAACCCTCTGGCCAACGCTGGTCAAGAGGGGGCTCGCAGCACAGCATTACCCGGCTGGATGGACAAACGAGGCGCGCAACCTCAATGTCCTTCGTCAGATGAGGGAGGGCGACGCAGTAGTTGCGGCTTTGAAGAAGCACAGATTCGCGGGATACGGCTTTCTAAAATCTGACTTCTTTCGTGGCGGCAGGCCGCTGCCTATTGAGCGCGATCGAGAACCCTATGCATTCCAAGAGCGCGCTGAAATCGACTGGGTGGCCCTGCCACTAGATGCAGCACGTCCGTATGTTCGCTGTCGTAACCTTAAGGCCGAAGGGTATAAGGTTGATCTCACCCGTGGCCAATGTGTGAAGAAAATCGATAAACCGACCTTTATCAAACTTCGAGAGATCTTGGATAAGGCCGGGGCAAGAGTGATTTCAACACAACCTCCCCGGCAAGAAGGCGACAAGGTCTACGAGGTTCTGTGCTATCCCGAGGGCAAGCGCGTCAAGATCAAGACGGTAAGGCCTGAACGCAATCCTGCCGCTCGTAAGGAGTGTATCCGTGTTCATGGGTCCACCTGCACTGTCTGCGGGATGAGTTTCGCAGACCGATACGGCGACCTCGGGAAGGGGTACATAGAGGTCCATCACCTCGAACCTCTCGGTGGCTCGCACCATCAACGCATCGTTGACCCGCGCAAGGATATGCGTCCGGTGTGTCCCAACTGCCACGCCATGCTCCACAGGAGGAATCCTGTATTGAGTATTGAAGCCCTGCGATCACGATACAGGGGATCGTCCAGCAGTCGGCTTCAGCGACCGGCGAAACGCCGCCGCTGAGCCGTGTCGTTCGGCTGCGTTCTGCGTATGACCAGATTCCAGGCCGTCGGATTCTTTTTGGGGAATCATTGGCGGAGCGGTGGCCGGCTGAATGGGGTGCTGCTTCGGCAGCATCATACACAACGCGCAATTCCCATGAAGCAGGGAACGACGGGGGACATCGTGACCCCACGGCTGTGAAGTCAAAAATGTTGCCCACTTGCCGCTGTCGTCCGGAGCAGTGCCATGATCATTCCGTCGCCAGAGGATGCATTCTCCCTGGCCAACGTGGAGGAACAGCCCCGTCAGGGGCGGCATTTCTGTAGCCACAGTCGCAAACAAATTATTAGCCCGAATATTTCATCAGAGCGGGGCAAGGCGGATTTGAGAGGCAAAGCGGAAAAGGGATTGGCTTTGAAGCACTCGAAAGGTTGATTTTTTCCCAGCGTGGGCACAGTCCCCCTTTCCCCCGTTGTTTGTCCGCGTGCCGGGGACAGCACTCACGATCCTTCAACCACTGCCCAAGGCGCGGAACACCTGGCCGAAGATTGTCTGATACGGATAGGCGCTGGAGAGCAGCAG
>MWDV01000086.1 GCA_002070715.1 Verrucomicrobia bacterium ADurb.Bin118 | reverse complement strand
TTTACAGCGGCGGCACGCTGTTTGAGTTCACGCGTCCGTTCCTAGCGCAACTGGACCGGCTGGGCGTTGGCTATACGTTCCTGACCAACAACTCCAGCAAGAGCTCGCGGGATTATCTCGCCCGGCTGGGGCGGTTGGGCATCGAGGCGGCGCCGCACCAACTTTACACGTCCACCCAGGCGGCCATCGAATTTTTCCGGGAACAACGCCCCGAGTTGAAACGGCTGTTTATCCTGGGCACGCCCAGCATGATTGAGGAGATGACCGAAGCGGGCTTTGTCTCCACCGCCGATCACGCCGATGACGAACCGGATGCCGCGCTCGTGGCGTTTGACACCGGGTTGAATTACGCCCGGTTGTGCCGCACCGCATGGTGGATTTCGCGCGGCAAACCGTTTATCGCCACGCATCCCGATTTCGTGTGCCCAACCGATGAACCGACCGTGCTGGTGGATTGCGGCGCGGTGTGCGCGGCTTTGCAGGCGGCGACGGGACGCGCTCCGGATGTGGTGTTGGGGAAACCGGATCCGTGCATGATCCGCGGCATTCTGCACCGGCACAATCTGCAACCGCATCAACTGGCCATGGTGGGGGACCGCCTCTACACCGACATGGCCATGGCTCAACGGGCCGGGGCCGTGGGCGTGCTCGTGTTGACCGGTGAAACCATCGCCGAGCAGGCGGCCGCGGCGAATCCAAAACCAGATGTAGTCCTGCCCAGCATCAAAGAACTGGGCGAACAATTGGAGGCGGTGCAAAAGCACGCATCGGCGGACCCCGCCCGCTAAAGTCTTTGCCCAAATCAAGCCGGGCTTGTGGCCGGCACTGACGGCGTGGTAGGCTGCGCGCATGGATGCCCCGCCCGATTGGGTCAGCCTGAACGACGACGCCTTGCTGGAGAAGCGCATCTCGCAGCTCGGATTGCAATTGGCGGACAGCAAATTGCAACCGCTGATTCAGCAGCTTTACGCGGAGCTTTCGCAAAAAAGACTGGTATTCCATCCCCCCTGCCACGTGGGCGATGAGTGGTTTGTTCCGGTCGGCGTGCCGGCGATTTTCATCCCGTTTTTTCTGGTTCACGACCGGTTGCGACAACTCGAACGGCGACTCATGCTCGAGGTGGAAGGAGACACGCCCGAGTGGTTCATGAAGTTAATCCGGCACGAGGCGGCGCACGCCTATGCCTACGCCTATCAGGTGTTCAGGAAACGCGCCTGGCAACGGGTATTCGGCCGCAGTTCCGCCGAGGGTACGCCCTCTTTTTACCGTCCGCGTCCTTACAGCCGCAGTTTTGTGGTGCATCTGGACGACTGGTACGCGCAGAGTTATCCGGACGAGGATTTCGCGGAAACATTTGCGGTATGGCTGACTCCGGACCTTGATTGGCGGGCGCGTTACCGGCGTTGGAAGGCGCTGCATAAACTCGAGTATGTGGATGCCTTGATGCGTTCCCTGGCCGGCCAGCCGCCGCCCGCGTTGCCCGCTTACCGCGTCAAGGATCTGGATTGTCTGAACGTGAAGCTGCGGACGTACTACGCGCGCAAACGCAAACAGCACGAGGATGAATTCCCCGATTTTTACGACAACGATCTGCGGCAACTCTTTGCCGCGAGCGCCGATGTCGCCGGCCGGATCCGGGCGTCCGTGTATCTTAAGCGGCACCGCCGGCAGTTGCTGGAGGCGGTCTGCCAGTGGACCAACGAGCGGAAATACCGGGTCCACACCTTGTTGGCGCGCTTGATTGACCGCTGCGACGAACTCGGCTTGTTCATCAAGGCGTACGACCCGCGCCAAAACCTTCAGGTCGCCGCCTACATCACGACGCTGATCATGAACCACCTGTTCACCGGGAAATTCAAACGCACCAAATAACCGCCGTGTCACGTTCTCTCAAGGTCCTCGCCCTCTTCGACGCCATAGCCCCGACCACGCTTGACCAGGACCTCAGCGCGGAGCTGAAAACCGTGGATTGGAAGACCGAGGCGCATGTGCTCGAGGCCCTCGCCCAACTGGGCGCCACCACCGAACACCTCGCCATCTTCGACAACCTCGGTTTGCTGAACCAAAAACTGCAGCAGTTTACGCCGGACGTGATTTTCAATCTTGCCGACCAGTTCCGGAACAACCGCGCGTTTGACCAGAACATCGTTTCGTTCTTGGAAATGCACGGCCTGCCTTTCACCGGCTGCGGCGCCACCGGCCTCACGCTCTGCAAACACAAGGCGATCTCCAAGAAGATCCTCAGTTACCATCGCATTCACGTTCCCGAGTTCACGGTTATTGCGCGCGGACGACGCGGGGTGCGGCCTCGCCGGCTTCAGTTCCCCATCCTCGTCAAACCGTTGAAGGAGGAGGCGTCTTATGGAATTGCCCAAGCGTCGTTTGTGGAAACCGACGAACAGTTCCGGGAGCGGGTGCAGTTTATTCACGAGAAATACGGCAACGATGTCATCGCCGAGGAATACATCGCCGGCCGCGAACTTTACGTCAGCATCCTGGGTAATCATCGGTTGCAAGTCTTTCCCATCCGCGAACTGGTCTTCCGGGAAGTGCCGCCGGACGAGCCCCGCATCGCCACCTACAAGGCCAAGTGGGACGACGAATACCGCAAACGCTGGGGCCTGCAAAACCAGTTTGCCGAAGGCCTGGACCCCGGTCTGACCCGCCGGCTTGTGGACACGTGCAAACGCATTTACCGGTTGCTCACGATTGATGGGTATGCGCGGCTTGACCTCCGCCTGACCCCGGCCAACGAGATTTATTTCATCGAAGCCAATCCGAATCCGATCCTCGCCGCCGACGAGGATTTTGCGCAGTCGGCGCTGCAAGCGGGGCTGGCGTATCCGCGGTTGATTGAGCAAATCATCCGGCTGGGCATGAACGCCGTGCGGGAGTAAGACCGCCCGAGCGGCGGATTGGGGTTTGCTCCCGCTGCGCGCCCCGCCTAGATTGGCGGTGGCGTTCCCGGGCCGGCAACGCGATATTTTCGAGCATGTCACAAGCCATCATGGACCCCGGCGAGGTGCGGCGCTTCGCCGAGGAATTGAAACGGTTCAACCTGGACCTCCAGAACCGGATCGCCGCCCTGCACGCGCGGTTTGCCGCGCTGGGCGACACCTGGCAGGATCAGGAACACGCGAAGTTCGCCGACGAATTCAGCCAGACGATGAAGGCGCTGCGGCGTTTCCTGGAAGTCTCCGAGCGGCACGCGCCCTACCTGTTGCGCAAGGCGCAGCGGATCGAGGATTATCTGCACCAGCGTTGACCCGCATGTCTTCCCGCGCCCAAGTTACTTCGCTCGAAGCGCTCGAAGCTTTCCGGGCCAGTCTGATCGTGTATATCACCCGCGCCCAACGCGTGCTGGACGAGGTCAGCGATGAAGTGACGCGCACGCGGTTGTGGGTGCAGGATGATCAGCGCGAGCATTGGGAGCGCGAGGTGCGGCGGCGTGCCCGGATTTATGAGGAGCGGCAGGGGGAATTGTTCAGCGCCCGGCTGTCGCCGCTGCACGGCGCCATCCAAAGCGAACAACTGGCTGCGCAGAAAGCCCGACGCGCCCTGGATGATGCCACCGACCGGTTGAACGCCGTCAAGCGCTGGGGCCGGCAATTTGAAAATCGTGTGGAGCCGCTGGCCCGGGAGGTGGATCGGTTGCGGGATTTTCTATCCGCTCACCTGGGGCGCGCGGCGCAATCTCTTCACGAAACCATTCGTCTGCTCCGCGATTACGCGGAACTGGCGCCCCCCGGCTCGGCTGCGGATCCATCGTCCGCTCCGTCGGCCGTCGAACCCGGCTCGCCGCCGCACAACCCTGTATCCCCCTCATGAGCTTGGCCGCCAGCAAAGCCCGCCTCGATGGATTGACCCGGGAGTTGTCTGCTCAATGGGCGGATGCGAAAGCGAGTTGGCGCGACGTCAAGAGCCTGGAGTTTGAGCGGCGGTTCATGGATGAGTTACTGACCCACGTGAACCGCGCCATCGGCAGCATCCATGAGTTGGAAAAAATTCTGACCAAGGTCCGGCATGAATGCGAATAAACTTCCGGGCGCGCGGGATACGCTGGCCATGCTGGAGCGGTTGCGGACGGCGCTGCGTTCCTTCGCCGAGCGCGAGGCCGGGCTGCGGCGCGAGCGGGCCAACGAATTGGCTTATTTACGCCGGCAATTTGAACAGATCCAGGCCGAGTGCGAAGCCCGGGAGAACGCCGCGCGGACGGCGGCTGAGACCGAGTTTGCGGCACGGCAACAAGCCTTCACCGCCGCACACGACCAGCGCGCAAACCGCATCCAGCGGGCTTACCAGAACACCAAACAACACCAGCTGGAGCGGATCTCCGCCGAGGATGGCCGGCGCAAATTTGAGCTGCAACGCGATCTGTTGCAAACCGAGCGCGATCGGGATGCCGCGCTGAAACAGGCCGATGCCGATTTTGCCGCGCTTACGGAAGCATTGGCGGTCGAGCATCAGCATTTGGCCGGTGTGGAACAGCGCGCCCAAACCGTTCTGCGCGGGTATCCCCGATTCCTTCGGTTGTTGACCGAACCGCCCACCGCCGCCGCTCCCGATCCCGCGTTGTCCCCCGCTCAACTGCTGGAAGACTTGCGCGGTACGCTGGCGGAAACGAATCAGGCGCTGGATCGTTTCGGTCGCCTGCCGGGACCGCTGCTCTTTCGTCTGCTGCCGTTGTGGGGATGGTGCGGATTGATCGTGTTGGCCGCCGTGGGCGGAGCTTTCATCCTGCCGCGGTTCGGGCGGGGTTCCGTTTCCATTGGTCTCCTCGGCGGAGGGGCTGTGACCGCGCTGGGGTTGGTGTTTCTGGCGCATCTGGCGGGAGGTCGGCAGGCCGGCCGTTCCGCCACCGCTGTGGCCACGGCGATAGGGCGGTCGCGACAACTGTATGATCGGTGCCGCGAACAATCCCTGGTGTGGCACGAACGGGAAACGGCGCGGTTGCGCGAGGAAGCCGCCCATCGCACCGCGCAATTACAGCAGCAATGGCAGCATAATCTCAATCAAACCGCCACCGCCCGCACCGAGGCCAGTCTGCAGGTGGACGCCCGGGCGAAACGAGTGTTGGAGCGGCACAAGACCCGAAGCCAGGCGCGGCAGGAATCGCTCAGGCACCGGCATGTGGATCAGCAAGCGCAAGCCGAACGGGTGACCGCCACCCAACGCCAGGCACGCGAGGCCGAGCAGGCGGCCAAAGAGCGGGCGATCGAAGCGAAACACGATCAGGCATGGCACACACTCGCGACCGAATGGCGGGAACAAGTACAACCCCTGAGCACCGCGTTGACCACGTTGCAGACCGACGCGGAACAACTGTTTCCACCTTGGACCGCGCCGGAGTGGACCGCTTGGACGGCCCCGGCCACCTTTGCGGAAGCGGCCCCGTTAGCGCGGCTGGTGGTGGATTTGCCCGTGTTCGCGGGTGCGTTGCCGCAGGACCCGCGGCTGGCCTGGCCTGGTCCGCCGCAATGGCAGTTGCCTTTGTTGCTCGCGTTGCCCGATCAGGCTTCGGTGCTGTTTGAAACCCGGCAAACCGGCCGCGACGCCGTGATTGCCGCGTTGAACAACATCATCCTCCGCCTGCTGTCCGTGGCGCCGCCGGGCCGGGTGCAGTTCACCATCCTGGATCCAGTGGAACTGGGACAGAGTTTCGCCGGCTTGATGCACTTGACGGATTTCGAGGAGCGCCTCATCAGCAGCCGCATCTGGACGCAGCCCGCGCAGATTGAGGAACAACTCGCGCGCCTGAACGAGCACATCGAAAAAGTCACCCAGATGTATCTGCGCAACGAATACGCCACGCTCGCCGAATACAACGCGCAGGCGGGACGCATTGCCGAGAAATATCATTTTCTCGTGGTGGCGGATTTCCCGGTGAACTTCAGCGAACTGGCGGCCAAGCGCCTGTTGAGCATCGCCGCCAGCGGCGCGCGCTGCGGCGTGTACACGCTCATTCATTGGGATCAACGCAAGCCGGCGCCGACTGAATTCGTGCCCGACGAACTTCGGCGCCACAGCCTTTGCCTGACCGCGCAGGGACCGGTATTCACGCTGGCCGGGGCGGGGTTGGACGGCGTCACTCTTCATCTCGATTCACCCCCGGACGCCGATCGGGCCACCGAATTTTTACAACAGGTGGGCCGGCAAAGCGTGGATTCGAACCGCGTGGAAATGCCCTTTGCCGAAATCGCACCCGCCGCGGACGAACTGTGGAGTGGCGAAACCACAGCGGAACTGCGCGTCCCAATCGGACGCACCGGGGCGACCAAACAGCAATTTCTCGCCCTGGGCAAGGGCACACGCCAACACGTGCTGGTGGCCGGCAAGACCGGTTCGGGCAAATCCACCCTGTTCCACGTGCTCATCACCAATCTCGCCCTGTGGTGTGATCCTCGGCAGATCGAGTTTTACCTCGTGGACTTCAAGAAAGGCGTGGAATTCAAATGCTACGCCACACACCGGCTACCGCATGCCCGCGTGGTGGCCATTGAGAGCGACCGCGAATTTGGTTTGAGCGTCTTGCAACGGGTGGACGAGGAACTGAAACGCCGCGGCGACCTCTTCCGCCGGCTCGAAGTGCAGGACCTGGCCGGCTACCGCAAGGCCGGCGACGGCCCTCCGTTGCCGCGCACGCTCCTGTTGATTGACGAATTCCAGGAGTTTTTCGTGGAGGACGATCGGATTGCGCAAAACGCCGCGTTGTTGCTCGATCGGATTGTCCGGCAAGGCCGCGCGTTTGGCATTCATGTGGTGCTCGGTTCGCAGACGTTGGGCGGCGCCTACACCCTGGCCCGCGCCACGCTGGGCCAAATGGTTGTGCGCATCGCCCTGCAGTGCAACGAAGCGGACGCGTATCTCATCATGGATGAAGGCAACGCCGCGCCGCGGTTGCTCTCGCGCCCGGGCGAGGCGATTTACAACGACACCGCCGGCACGCTCGAAGGCAACAGCCCGTTTCAAATCGTCTGGCTGCCGGATGAGGAGCGGGATCGCCGGCTGCGGGAGCTCCGTGCCCGGGCGGAGCAGCAGCCCGAACCTCCGTCCGTGCCGATGGTGTTCGAAGGCAACGCGCCGGCGCACGTTGAGGAAAACCTGTGGCTCCGCCGCTGCCTGGAAACGCCCGCGCCGGAATCCCCCTCGGCGCCGCGTGTCTGGTTGGGCGCCCCCAATTCGATCAAAGGTCCCACGGAAGCCGTGCTCCAGCCGCAAAGCGGCAACCATCTGTTACTGGTGGGGCAACGGGAGGAAGCCCTGCTGGCGTTGCTGGGCATTTCGGTTGTGTCGCTCGCCGCGCAATATCCGCCGCCGCGCGCGCGCTTTTTCATTTTCGACGCCTCGCCACCGGACAGCGTGCCCCGCCGGTTCTGGGAACAACTGATCCGTGCCATCCCCCACGCAACCACGCTGGTCACGCACGCCACGCTGGACCAAACCCTGACCGAACTGGGGACCGATCTGGACGCGCGCGTTGCCGCCGGTCATGCGGGCGACGCGCCCGCGACTTTCCTGCTCCTTCACGGGGTCCAGAAGTTCAAGAAGTTGCGGTTTGAGGAGGATTTCGGATTTTCGTTGGACGACCCGGCCAAGGCCGTGCCGGCGGGCGCGCTATTGAACCGGATTATCAGCGAAGGCGCGGGCGTGGGTTTCCACGTGCTCTGCGCCTGCGACACACTCAACAACGTGTATCGTTTCCTGAGCCGCAAGGCCTTGGGTGAATTTGAACTGCGCGTCCTCTTCCAGATGAGCGCCAATGATTCCGCGTCGTTGATTGATTCCCCCAAGGCCAACGACCTGGGACTGCACCGCGCCCTGTTTTATCACGAGTCAGAGGGACGCCTGGAAACCTTCCGGCCCTACGCGTTGCCCGGCGGCGACTGGCTGGAAACCGTCGCCCGCCATCTGGCGCCACGGGAGCGCTGAGTTGCTCGTTTCCGCAGCGCTTCCGTTTCCAAAGTTGCTGACGGTCCGGTTGTTGTTCCTCGGCGGCTCGGCGCAGCCTGTGCCCACCCAGCACCCGCCGCATATCCAGCCGATGTTTCACCCTGCTCGAAATATTCTGGTTCACGCTGGCCAACGTGGGGCCGGCCCTGCATTCCAAATCACTTTTCAGATACGCTCTGAAAGAATTTGGCCACAGCCTCGGCGCGCGTGTGAACGCCGAGCTTGTCGAACAGACTTTTCATGTGCGTGTGTACCGTCCACGAGCTGATGCCCAGCAAGGCGGCCAGGCTTTTATCCGTGTGCCCCTGGCGCAAGCCCATCAAGACCTCGCGCTCGCGGTTGGTCAGTCTCGGGAAAATCGTCTCCGGCGCTGTGCGCAGACCGAATAATGTCCGCATGTGATGGCGGATTTGCGACTCAACCAGTTCGCGGCCTGGTTTCCCGGCAGGCCACAGACCGGCGATTGGTTCGAGCAACTGCGTCGGAGAGCGCCGTCGGTAGTAATACCCGCCATCCACGCCCGTCACGGAATTCCAGGCATGTTCACTGTCCCGATAAACCCCGAAGGGAAAGCCCACCTGCTCCGGACATTCCCTGGCCAACCGCTCCTGGAGCAAGTCCCCGCCCGTCGCACACGGCGGATCACGAAATAACACCAGATCGGGACGGACGCGCTTAACGTCCTTCAGGAAAGCGGCGACAGAGGCGTGCGCGCCGACACACTCAACATCTGGCATTAAATTAAGCCACTCCAACATGCCCCAGCGAATGGAAACCTCCGGCTCGTAGAACATCAGTCGCGCGGATTGCTCGCTGGGCTTCCGAATCAACGCGGGTTGTACCAATGCTGTGAGAAGCGTGGCGTAGGTGCAGGTGAGCGGGTTCGGCAGCCAGAAAACCGCCAGCGTAAATTCACGGATAAATCGCGTCGTCGCCTCCTTCCAGCCCGATTCCGCAACGACGCGGCGGATGGTCTCCGCTTTCGTCATCGCGGCCTTTTGCTGATTCGTTCCCAGCGGAAAGAACGCATAACGCCAGCCATGCTCGATCCGGGCCGACCACTCGCCAGCAACTTTGGGGCGCAGTTCTGTCAGATATTTGCGGCGCACGACGGTCGCGACGCACTCAACTCCGGTTGCTGTAAGGGCAGGTTTCGGGTTGGAGGTATGTTTTGTTTTCCGCATCAATTTCAACCATTTGGCAGAGCAAATCCCCCACCTGCGGCCACCAGCATCCTCCGGAAGCGCAACCCGCGTCAAACCCAACTTTCGCCGCCAACCAGCAATTAGTTCGGTCATCGAAGCTCCGCTTGCGCACGTCCTTGTTTCGCAGAGATTAATGACGTCCGGCATGGAGTTTCTGTTAATGCCGGCCCCGGTCTTTTCTCCCCTAAACAGGCGATGTCCGGGTTTTGCAGCTTTATGCTAGTATTTCCGCCGCAAGGCCAAACGTACAACTACAACAACCACACAGAGATGAAAAAAAACCTAATCAGAATCATAATGGCATTCGCTGTGGGAACGAGTCTCTCGTCTTACGCCGATGTCACCGGGCAATGGGACTTCAACGGGAGTAACTTCACGGCTACGGTCGGCCAGGACATGGGGGACTTTGCCACGGATTACTTGGGGTACCCCACCCCCACCCCCACGACTTTCACCACCGCCACCATTGACGGGCAGACGGCGGTGGTCATGGCTTTTCCGGCTTGTACCATGAATGAAGGCTATCTGGTGTATCCGGGCGTGCCCTCGACCGAAGGCTATGTTTTAGCCAACCGCTACACGTTGATCATGGATATCATGTACCCGGCGGCAAGTTCCGGAAGCTATCGCGCATTGATTCAGATTAACGACCCGGAAAACCTTTCGGATGCGGAATTATTCGTTAACAGTGGCAACGGCATCGGCATCAGCACGATTTACGATGGATTGATTAAACCGGATGTCTGGCATCGCGTTGTGTTCGTCTTCGACTTGCGCCCGGATGCGGAGACGGGTTTGGTGAACCAATTCTTACGAAAATATATTGATGGCATTCTCGTGGGAGAACAGGATTTAGGAGCACCGGATGGTCGTTGGGCGTTGCGATATACGGCTTTGTTGTTCACCGATGAAGACGGCGAGACGGCGCCGGGCTTTGTCAACAGCATTCAATTTCGCGATGACGTGCTGACGGACACCCAGGTTTTCGCGCTGGGCAAAGCCAGCGCGGCGGGAATTCCCCAGGACATCCCCGTTTTCACCGATTTGGCCGTCACCCTCAATGCCACCAGTGCGTCTGACGTGGTGGGCATGAACGGAACCTACTTCACCAGTTACGTCGTGGGGAACGGTACGTACGCCTACCAATGGTATCGGGACGGCACCGCACTTCCTGATCAAACCCATGCCGACCTGCGAATCACAAACGTTCAAATCTCGGATTCCGGTAGCTACACCCTTGTGGTTAATAATGGACTCCAATGGGTCACCAGCGCGCCGCCTTCGGTGCTCACGGTCAACCCGGCTCCCGGTAGCATTGTGACGGGGCAGTGGGACTTTAACCAAGGCAACCTCGACGCCACGACCGGACAACCGCTGCAATACTTCAATGCCACAGTGGAACAGGACACTCATTTCGGGACGACCACCAGCTTTGGCATCAGCGATATTGCCGGCGAGCCGGCCAGCGTGATGTATTTCACCCCCAGCCTTTCCTCTTGGGGTGGCTATGTCATGACGCCTAACATTGGGGGTAACGGCGGAGGCACAAAGGCCAATCAATACACCTTGATCTTCGACCTGCTCAGCCCCAGCACCAGCGCCGGCTACCGTGCTCTTTTCCAAACCAATCCTGAAAACACGGACGACGCCGAAGCCTTTTTTAATGGCGCAAACGGTCTGGGTATTAGTCAAATCTATCAAGGCTTGCTTACTCCCGATGCGTGGCATCGCGTGGTGCTGGCATTTGATCTGACCCAACGGGAATTTGGCAAATACATTGATGGAGTCAGTGTCTTGACGGGCCCCATCGGCACGTCACCGTTAGGGGTGCATGACGCGCAATATCTTTCTACCAGTACCAACGTTTTGGACGGAGGCAGTGTGGATATGCGCTGGTCCCTCGGGCCCACCGTGTTGCTGCTGGCCGACGAGGATGGGGATTTGAAACCGATGTATATCAGCAGCATCCAGATTCGCAGCGGGCGCATGACGGATGCTGAAATCGCCGCCCTCGGCGGAGCGACCGCCAGCAAGATTCCGGGCGGGCTAAGCCTGAATGCCACCAAATCAGGCAATTCGATCATCATTGATTGGACCGGCGGCGCGCTGGAAAGTGCGCCAACGCTGACTGGCCCGTGGTCGGAAGTAGCCGGCGCCGCCTCTCAATACGTCATTGCCCATCCGACCGGCAACCAGTTCTTCCGCGTGCGCCAGTAGCTCGGGAAACAAATCATAAATAGGACAAGACGCCAACGGGCTTTGGTTGGCCCATCCAACCAAAGCCCGTGACTTTCCCCCCTGCCGCCCAGCTGAATGCCGGGTTGGGACGTCGCGTTAGCGTACACCGCCGCGTATCTGCTCTTGGTTGAGAGCGGCGCATAAAATTCAGAGGGCTTTGAGCAGCCCATCCAACCGCCTGAAAAAAGGCCTGGCGGAACTGATGCACGAATTGCGCCTATGCTACCAAGGCGTATAAAGCGTTCACCCGCTGAGCTTTATTTGATTCCGGGATCAGGTGAACGCTTCCGCAAGCAGCGTGAGGCCGAATATTGCGCGGTGGATGATCCAACCGATTTTTGCAGCTTGGTTTATCTGTTTTGGCTGACAGCCGAGGCCCTCAAACTTGGTTTTTGCGTGAGCCCTGAAATTTCGTGTTCCTCGGCCAACCGATTCTACTTCGTTTGCAGGTAACGTTGGAGCGTTTGGCCGGCTTGCGTATCGCCTTGAGTCTGTGCGGATTGGAGCAAAGTGTGGATCGTAAGCGTAGCTCGCGCTGCGACCATCGCCTGATCCTTGCTCAGTCCTTGCACGGCCGACAAAGTCTGAATCGCCCAAAAGGCCTTGCTGTAATCCTTGGCTTGAAGCGCCGCAACTACTTGACCTGCCAGATCCTTCGCTTCGGGTTGTTTGGCGGTGGCAAAGGCCTTCTCAATTTCGCCGGCCAGTTCGGCCTCGGTAAAAGGCGTGGGCGGCGGGACCGTTCGATTGCACCCCAATCCCACTAGCAAAGCTAGCAAGAGGGCGATCCCGACCCCGTTCAGATGTGCCGTTCTCATGGGTTGTTGGTCGAGGAATGGTCGGTTCGTGATTTAATCCGCCGCCAGGTACTTCGGACGGATGCCCGTATAGTACCGGTAATCAATGCCGCCGCCGTTCAATTTGGTTAACCGAAACCGTGAGACATGGCCATCCACCCATACGATTTGACAGCGCCGGTTGTGGCGGAACCATTCGTTTTCGAAGGCGTAATTACCGTAGAGCGGCGCCAGGCTGCCGCCCTGCCGCCATTGAGACAGAATCAGCCCAACATTTGGCGGATCAATAAAGGTGCTTAAACTATCGTCGGGGCCTTCCATTTTATGCTCGGCCGCGTCATGGCAGAAAATTGTCTTGGTGGGATCCTGGTAGCTGGTCAGTTTCTTCCGGGGTGATTCTTCCCGGGGATTGTACGCCTTTACCAGATGCTGCTGCATTCCGTAACTGGCATCCCGCCACCAATCCGAGGGGAAGTTACGGCCCATCTCCCGCCATTCATCCACATACTTGGCCGATGGGCAGCGGAAGACGCGTTTATTCTTCCCGAAGTAATTGAGATAGCCCAACCCCCAATAAGCCAGACCATCCCTATCCGGATCCAAGAACACTTCGGAGTCCGGACGCAGGGTCCATTGACTGTCATTGGGAATCTCGCCATCGGATCGCACGTAGTAGGTTTCCCGGTTGTCCTCAGCGTACATGGAAGCCGCCAGAATCACCTGCTTCAAATTGTTCATGCATTGCGCGGCCCTCCCCCTGTCTTTGGCCTTGGCCAGCGCCGGCAACAACATGCCTGCCAGAATGCTGATAATGGCAATAACGACCAGCAACTCGATCAAGGTGAATCCGGTGTGGCGGGTGGTTTGTCCACGGTACTGCGCAACAGAATTGGAACCCCAAGAAGTCGGATGTGAGCAGGTTTTCATTTGGTCAATCCGAAGAAAGTTTAAGTT
>MWDV01000085.1 GCA_002070715.1 Verrucomicrobia bacterium ADurb.Bin118 | reverse complement strand
AAAGCGTCCCTGCCACGCGCGCGCGGGCCCAAGCAATTCCGCCGCGTGATGTGTCATCAGCCAGCGCAGGTCTTTCCCCGCCAGCGGACCGTTGGTGATGACGCTCACATCCCCGGGCCGGTCGCTGATCTCCCACGATTCGCCAATGGGCCGTTCCGGTGGCAAAGGTTTGCCGTAAAGCCGTTCCAGATTGCGCCCGCCCCAGACGCGTTCTTTGAAAATCGGTTGAAAGGTCAGCGGATAGAGCATGGTGCTGACTCATTGTGCAAGGTGATGATCCGCCTGCTCGCAAGCGCGTGACAACCCGTCGCTATCCACTCCTGTCGGGCTTGGGCCCCGGCAGCGTCGCGCCGCCCATGAGAAGGTTCAAATGCGGAATCCGGACGGCCCCGCCATTGTCCCCGGACGAAACCCGAATCATTTACCAACGACGGTTTCATCAGGGATCACGAAGACGTGGATGGAGTGGTCGTGGGCGATGGTTGATTGAAATGACCGATGGCGCGGAACTTGGCGTAGCGTCGCTGGAGACGATCCGCCGCGGACCAGGATTGCAACTCGCTCAGGTGCCGGAGCAGATGCGTTTTCAACGCCGCCGCCGTCTGTTCCGGGGCGTTATGCGCGCCGCCGAGCGGTTCGGGAATGATTTCATCCACCAACCCCAGCTTGAGCAGATGGTCCGCCGTGATCTTGAGGGCCTCCGCCGCGCGGGGGGCGGCCGCCCGGTCTTTCCACAGGATGGCCGCGCAACCTTCCGGGCTGATCACCGAGTAATAGGCATTTTCCAAAATCAACACCCGGTCCGCCACGCCGATGCCCAACGCGCCGCCCGAACCGCCCTCGCCGATCACCGCCGCCACGATGGGCGTTTCGAGCACCATCATCTCCCGTAGATTCACGGCGATGGCCTCGGCTATGTGCCGTTCTTCCGCGCCGATGCCGGGATACGCGCCGGCCGTGTCAATCAGCGTCACGATGGGCAGCCCGAATTTGTCCGCCATCCGCATCAACCGCAGCGCCTTGCGATACCCTTCCGGATGCGCCGAGCCGAAATTGCGGAGGATGTTTTCCTTGGTGTCCCGGCCTTTTTGCGTGCCGATGACCATGACCCGCAGCCCGTCCAGCTTGGCGAAGCCGCCCACCACGGCGCGATCTTCGGCGTATCGCCGGTCGCCGTGCAGTTCCTGAAATTCACTGAAAGCCAGCCGGATGTAATCCAGCGTGAACGGGCGCCGGGGATGCCGCGCCAATTGGACCCGTTGCCACGGGGTCAGGTGGGAGAAAACCTGGCGGCGCGTCTCGGCGAGCTTTTTCTCGATGAGCGCGATCTCTTCCTCGAAATTGACCATCAAGGCATGCGCCTCGGGATGTTTCCGAAGCTCGTCCAGCTTGTTTTGCAGCTCGAGAATGGGCTTTTCGAAATCAAGCTGATGTTTCATCGGAGCCGAGAGTAGGCCCCCTCGGACAGGCAGGCAACGCTGAATTCCAGCGACGACGGGCAGCAACGCGGCGCCGCGTGCGACGACGGTCCCGGATCACACGATCCGACCGGTTGATTCCCGCCCGTCGTGTTTGCGGCAACCGGCTTGCTTCCGCAGGACCGCGGGCGACAGACCGACGGGGCCTCCCACCTCGAGTCCGCTAGTCAAGGTTCCCCGCTCACTGCGGTGGATTGGACTCAATGGCGAGCAATTCCACTTCAAAGATCAGCGTGCTGTTGGGCCCGATCGGTCCGCCCGCGCCTTGTTCGCCGTAGGCGAGCTTCGCGGGAATGACCAACTGCCATTTGTCGCCTTCCTTCATCAGTTGCAGCGCCTCCACCCAGCCCGGAATCACGCCTTCCACCGGAAAGCTCACCGGTTCTCCGCGTTGCACCGAGCTGTCAAACACCGTCCCGTCAATCAAGGTGCCGTGATAATGCACTTTGACAATGTCCGTGGCCTTGGGCGATTTGCCGGTGCCGGTCTTGAGCACCTTGTATTGCAGCCCGCTGGCCGTGGTTTTGACGCCGTCTTTCTTGGCGTTGGCGGCCAGGAACGCTTCGCCTTTTCGGGCGTTGGCTTCGCCCTCCGCTTTCTGCCGGGCCTGCGCCTTGTCCTGCATCTCTTTCTGGAAAGCGCCGAGCGCTTCCTCAATTTCCGTCTCGCTCAGGGCCGATTTACCGGCCAGAGCGTCCGCGACCCCCGCCGCGAGCATCTTGGCGTCCAGGTCCAGGTCCGCGACCTGGCGCTTGAGATTGCCGCCGATGTTGGCGCCGAGGCTGTAACTGGTGCGTTGTTGGGGTGTGGTGAGTTCGGATTTCTCCACGGCGGACGCCGCAGCGATGACCAGCCCGCAGGCCAGTCCGGAAACGAGATATGATTTCATGAATTAATTTGTCGCCCGCACGGTTGGTGCCGGCGCGCGAACCGTATCAGCAAAACCGGTCCGGTCAAGTCGGCTGTTTTCTACGGCAGCAATGGGAAACAATGGGCAGCCTGGGTGGCGACCGACAGGATGTCCGACCGCTGCTTTCGCCGCGGCTCAGGCCGGTGGCGGCGGCCGCTTCCGGGCGGTTTGCCGGATGACGACTAAACCAGCCAAACCTCCCAACAACAGACCACTCACCGCCAGGGTCCCGCTCTGCGGGTATTGCGGCAGGGCATACAGAAAAAGCGCCCCCACCGCCGGCCCGCCGAAGTTGCCCAAGCCGATTGCCGCTTCGTGAATCCCGCCGTGCTCGCCTTTCGCGTCGCCCGCGTCCATCGAGTAGAACAACGACGAGTAATAAATCAGCCCGATCGCTCCGCCGAACCCGAGTTGCGCCCCGATCAACACCGCCAGATTCGGCGCCATTAAAATCATCGCAAACGCGCCGACCAACAACCCGAAAGCCAGCAGCAGCCAGCGGAAACGATAATGCCAGCCGGACCACCACCAAAGCCCGATGAACGCCGCCACGCGCGCAAAACACCACACCGAACAATAAAACCCCGCCAGTGTGGTGGATAACTCCAGCCGTTGCGCCAAACCCGGCATGACCGCCAGCAGCGTGTTGATGGCAATGTAAGCGAACGGATTGGAAAACCAGGCCAGCCGGAGAAAAAGCCGCGCTTCGGGCGGCGCCGGGGGAATGGCCGCCGCTGCCGTTGCCGCGGGGGCCTCCTGCCGCGCCGGACCCGCGGGCGGCAACCGGCGGGACAGCCGCTCCAGCCAGAGGGTGAGGGTGAACTGAATGATTTGAATGCCCAACGGCACCAGGAAAAAACTTTGCACCCCGCCCCGGTCGAGCAACGCCCCGCCCAGGAAATAAGCCAGCGCCCCCGTGCCCGCCCAGACGACGTTATACAAACCCACCCGGCGTTGCAGACCGGCGCGGGATTCGCCGTCGCTGACCAAGGCCTCCAGCGCTGGCCAGGTGAAACAGGACCCGATCGTCACTCCGCACATCACCAGCACGTGCGCGGTGGCGGAGACGCATTGGGTGCCGGCGGCCACCGAGCCGGCCATGAGCAGCAAACCGGTTTTCAACCCGGCGAAATAACCGCGGCGTTGGGCGAACCGGCCCCCCCACCAGGCGGCCAGCGCATACACCCCGCCGTTCAACGCCGCCAGGATCAGGTTCGTCTGATCCCCAAACCCAAATTGTCGCTGGGTGAAAAAGTAGAAGTAGTAGAGGTAGAACGTCACCGCGAAGGAGTTGAGCCCTTCGATGACGAAATAACCGTTCTTGAGCGGGCGCATGACAAACGCGGGGCAAGGAAGCGGGTCGTTCAGAGCGTCAACCCGGACTCCGCGAGGGCTTGGCCGCCGTCCCCTCCGCGGCCGCCACCTCGGCGAGCGCTTTGCGGCAATACCACTTCACCGCGCCGGACATGGGCGGCGTCAGGGGGTCCAGGTCCTCGCTGGCGCACCACCGGATGGCGTGGTGTTCCGCGGGTGCGAGCGTGACGGCGCCGCCGCGGGGCCGCGCCCAGTAGATCATCCCGATGTGTTCATGCGTCGGGGTGATCCGGTGGATGTCCAGAAACCGCGGGGCGATGAGCGCCCGCGTGCCCGGCTCCGTGGTGGGCGGACGTTCGCCGAGCAGTTCCACGTCCAACCCGCTTTCCTCCTTCGCCTCGCGGAGCGCCGCCTGTTCCGGGTCTTCATCCAATTCAATATGCCCGCCCGGCGGCAGCCAGCGGTTCAGTTGCCGGTGATGCACGAGCAACACCCGGGCGGCGTGGACGATGAAAATCGCCACGGTAAAATCAATTTTATCGTGCGGATGAGCCATACGCTGGCGCGTGCCGGCCCGCACTCTAGCCGGGCGCGCCCGCCGGGTCGAGCCTCCCCATCGGCACCACTGCGCCTCGCCCGGCGCCAACCGCCGGCAATCCCTGGGGGGCGGAGGGCGCTCGGGGAAAAGGAGGCTTGGCGTACCGGCGGCCCGGCTTATGATTGCGCCCGGGACCCGTCAGGCCTCCGGCTGGTTGGGCCGCTGACGGTGTTCCTTGAAGCCAGTTCAACAACGGAAAAAATTATGATCGGCGCCATCATTGGGGACATCGCGGGGTCCACCTACGAATTCATCGGAAACAAGAATGTTCAGGCGCCGCTCTTTCCCCCCGGGTCCACGTTCACGGACGACACAGTGATGCTCGTGGCCACCGCCGACGCGTTGTTGCACGGGCGGGAATTTGCCGCGGTTTACCGCGCTTACGGCGCCCGTTTTCCCGCGCCGAAAGGCGGCTACGGCGCGCGTTTCCACGGCTGGCTGCGCGCCCCGGATCCCCGGCCGTACGGCAGTTGGGGGAACGGCGCGGCCATGCGGGTGGCGCCCATCGGCTGGGCGTTCGCCACCTGGGAGGAAACCATCCGGGTGGCGGAACAATCGGCGGCGGTGACGCATAACCATCCGGAAGGCATGAAAGGCGCCGCCGCGACGGCCGCCGCCATCTGGCTGGCGCGCACCGGCGCGTCCAAGGCGGCGATTCGCGCCGCGATTACCGGAACGTTTGGCTACGATCTCACCCGCACCTGCGACGCCATCCGCCCCGGCTACACCTTTCACGAGAGCGCCCAACAAACCGTGCCGGAAGCCATCATTGCCTTTTTGGATTCGACCCATTTCGCGGAAGCCATCCGGTTGGCGATCAGTCTGGGCGGCGATGCGGACACCCTGGCCTGCATCACCGGCGGCATCGCCCAGGCGTTTTACCGGGAAATTCCCGATGACCTGCTCCACCGGGCGCGGGAGCTGGTTGACCCGGCTCTGCTGCGGATGGTGGAGGCCTTCCACGAACGGTTCGCCATCGCCAGTTAACACCGGCAAACTGTCGGCTCCGGCGCGTCCGGTCGCTTGTTTCCGCCGGGCCGCTCCCACCGCCGCCCGCCACCAAGACGGCAAAATTGTGGCAAAAGAAAGTATTGACATCCCAGCCGGGTCTTAATAAGGTCAGCGCATGCTTGGTGAGCCTAAAAACCAATTCTCCCTCACCTGCGCGACGCCCAGTCCCGGCGGGCGCGAAAAGGTAATTCCCCACCCGTTCGATTGAAGCGCAACCACCAGAGTAAAGGAATAATCATGTATAAAATCCTCGGACCCGACGGCAAGGAACACGGCCCCTACAACCTTCAGGAGATGCGTCAGTGGATCCGCGAGGGCCGGATGGATGGCCGGACGCTGGTTCAAGGCCCGGACTCTTCCGAATGGCGCCCAGCCAGCACCTTTCCCGAGTTCGGCTTCTCTGCCACTCCGGGCTCGCCCCCTCCTTCCGAGCCGCGCACGCCCCCACGGGCCGGACTCGCCATCACCAGCCTTGTTCTCGGAATCCTCTCACTCGTTATCTTGTTTGTGGGGTTTCTTGCCGGCATCCCCGCCATCATCTGCGGCCACATGGCCCGCAGTCGTGCCCGTCGCGCCCCCGCCCAATACGGCGGCGCGGGCCTGGCCTTGGCTGGGCTTATCATGGGCTACGTCAGTCTGGCCTTCTCTCTGGTCCTGCTGCCCGGATGGCTCCCCCGGGCACTCGTCGCCGGCAAAGAGAAAGCTCAAAGCATCACTTGCGTCAATAACCTGACACAAATCGGCCTTGCCTTCCGTATCTGGGCGGGAGACAACAACGACCGCTTCCCCTTCAACGTCAGCACGAGCCGCGGCGGCACCAGGGAACTATGCCAACCCGGCAGTGACGGGTTCGATCACAATGCCGCCTACCACTTCCGCGCCCTGTCCAATGAGCTGATCACGACCAGGATTTTGGTTTGTCCGGCAGACAAAGATAAGCAGCCGGCGCAGGGCTTCGAAGCCCTCGAAGCGGCAAACCTATCCTACAAACTCCGTAC
>MWDV01000084.1 GCA_002070715.1 Verrucomicrobia bacterium ADurb.Bin118 | reverse complement strand
TTGCGGGAAGTCGCCGCCCTGCCCGATCCAGTGGGCCGGGTGCTGCATGAACGGGTGCGCCCCAACGGCTTGCAGCTCCGCAAAATCGCCACCCCCATCGGCGTGGTGGTCATCATCTATGAATCGCGCCCCAACGTCACGGCGGACGCCGCCAGCCTTTGTTTCAAGGCCGGTAATGCCACGATTTTACGCGGCGGCAAGGAAGCGCTGAACTCGAATCAGCTGATCGCGCGGATCATGATTGACGCCGCCCGCGGTCCGCTGCCGACGTTTCCCGAACACGCCATTCAAGTGGTGCCCACGACCGATCGCGAGGCCATTCCCGCCCTGCTGTCGCTCACGCAATACGTGGATCTCTGCATGCCGCGCGGTGGTGAGGGTCTGATCCGCGCCGTGGCCGAATGCAGCAAGGTGCCGGTCATCAAACATTACAAAGGCGTGTGCCATGTCTATGTGGACGGCCAGGCGGACCCGGAGATGGCGACAGCCATCGTGATGAACGCCAAATGCCAGCGTCCGGCAGTCTGCAACGCCATTGAGACCTTGCTGGTGGACCGCCAGCTGGCGCCCGCTTTTCTGCCGCCAATTGCCCGGCAACTGCGCGCGCAACACGTGGAACTGCGGATGGACGATCAAGCGGCAGCAATCTTGAAACCGGTCCTGGCCGAGGCGGAAATCAAGTGGGCGACCGAGGCGGATTGGTTTACGGAATACAACGATTACATCCTGAACGTGCGCGTGGTGGACGGTGTGGAAGCCGCCATTACGCACATCAACCAGTATGGCTCGGCGCACTCCGACAGCATCGTCACCGCCGACGCGGCAGCAGCGGAGCGGTTTCTGGCCGGTGTGGACAGCGCGACGGTGTATTGGAACGCCAGCACGCGGTTCACGGACGGCGGCGAATTCGGCATGGGCGCGGAAATCGGTATCAGCACCGACAAAATCGGCGCGCGCGGGCCGATGGGCCTGGAGGAATTGACCAGCTATAAATGGGTGGGCATTGGGAATGGTCAGATCCGCGAATGAATCGTTATCCGCCGCGCTACCTGTTCCCTCCCCACCACTGACGGTAGCAGGGATTGAACGATCCGCTTGATGCTTCCGTCTTGGTGCGCCGGCCCCGCAAAGAGGGACTGGCGCGCGGGCGGAGCTTTGTTATAGTCGCGCCGTGGATGCGATTCTGAAGACCGATAATCTGTGGGTGGAATATCGCGCCGGTCAACGCGGCGGCGCCAAGGTCGCCGTCCGCGGCCTCAATCTGAACGTGCAAGCGGGGGAAGTGTTTGGGTTCCTCGGCCCGAACGGCGCGGGCAAAACCACGACGATGAACGTGTTGCTGGGCTTCGTCACCCCCACCCGGGGCGAGGCGCATTTGTTCGGCGTCAACGTGCGCGAACCCATCGCCCGCCAACGCATCGGGTATCTGCCCGAATTGACTTATTACTACCGCTTTCTGAGCGCCGAGGAGTTGCTTCGATTTTACGCGCGCATCTTCGGCCTGACCCCAGCGGAAACCGAACGCCGCATTGACCGGCTGCTGAAACTGGTGGAGCTCGAATCCGCCCGCAAACGGCTCATCAAAACCTATTCCAAAGGCATGCAGCAGCGCGTCGGCCTGGCGCAGGCGCTCATCAACGACCCGGATTTGCTGATTTTGGACGAGCCGACCAGCGGCCTCGATCCGTTGGGGCGCATGAAGGTGCGCGAGATCATTCAACGGCTCAAAGAGGAGGGGAAAACCGTGTTTTTCTCCTCGCACGAACTGGGCGAGGTGGAAACGGTGTGCGACCGGGTGGCCATCGTCAGCCAGGGCGAGTTGCGGGTGGAAGGCCGGGTGGCCGATCTCGTGCGCGAACACCAGGCGAATCTGGAACAGATTTTTCTCCGCATCATCGGCTATCAACCGTCTTCGTTGTCATGAAAACTCCGCTTGCTTTGGCCGGCGTCGTCCTCAAGGAACTGTATCGGCGCAAGGATTTTTATGTGTTGTTCGTGCTGACCGCGGTGATCACGCTGCTGCTGGCGTCCGTCAATTTTTTCAACGATGACAAAATTGTGCGGTATTTGAAGGAGATCTGCCTGCTGCTAATCTGGATTTCCATGCTGGTCATCGCCATCGTCACCACGGCGCGGCAGATTCCCGCGGAACGTGAGAGCCGCACGATCTTTCCGTTGCTGGCCAAACCGGTCACGCGCGGACAGGTCATCCTCGGCAAGTTCCTGGGCTGCTGGTTTGCCTGCGGCTTGGCGTTGCTCATCTTCTACGCTTTCTTCACCGTGGTGACGTGTTCGCGGGAGGGCCACTGGCCCCTGGGCGGTAATCTTCAGGCCCTGTGGTTGCAATGGATGATGCTGGCCATCGTCATCGCGCTGGCGCTGCTGGGCTCGCTGATTTTCGCCGCGCCCTCCTCGAATACGACCATTTGCTTCGTCGTCGTCGCCGGGATTTTGCTGTTGGGCGGCCACCTGAACGCCATTGCGTTGCAACAAACCGAACCGCTCACCTCCCTGATTTACGCGGTGTATTTCATCATTCCGCAACTGGAAATCTTCGACGTGCGCGACCTGGTGATCCACGACCAGCAGTTGCTGGGCTGGCTGGATTGTCTGGGCGCCTCCCTGTATGCCGCGGTCTATACGGGGTTCTTTCTCCTGGCCGCCTGGCTGGTCTTCCGCCGCAAACCTTTGTCCGCATGACGCCCCGCACCCCCTTGTTATTGCTGGCCTTATGTTTGAGCGCGAGCTTCAGTCTGGCCGCGTGGCTGCATCCGCGGGCACAGGCCTGGCGCGGTCCACGCGCCCAAGCGGATACCCTGCTCAAGGTGCTGCTGGGGGATGGCCGGCGTATGTTTGCCAATCATTTCTTCACCAAAGCCGATGTCTATCTGCACAGCGGCTATTATCCCTCCCTCTTTGACCAGGCTCAGCTGCAATGCGAAAGCCCGCACGCCAGGCACGAGCACCACGAACACGACGAACATTGCGGCCACGATCCTGAGTCCCCAGACGAGGATCATGACGCGGAGCACGCGCACGAGCATGAGCATGAGCATGGGGATGAACTGTTCAGCAAACCCCGGGATTGGCTGGAGCGGTTCCGGTGGCGCTTTCGCATCACGGAACACACCCACTTGGACAAGGGGAACGAGCGCGAGGTATTGCCTTGGTTGAAGCTGGCCACGGAACTCGACCCGCAACAGGTGGACACGTACACCGTGGCCGCCTACTGGTTGCGCAACCGCCTGGGCAAGGCGGCGGAAGCCGAGGCGTTCCTGCGCGAGGGATTGCGCGCCAATCCGAACAGCCACGAGATTCTCTTTGAACTGGGCTGCGTGTATTCGGATTACCGTCATGATACCGACCGCGCGCGTCATCTCTGGGAACGCGCGTTGCAACTCTGGGATCAAAACGAAGGCGGCCAGCCGACGCCCAATCTCGCCACCTTGCGGCCGATCTTGATTCACCTGGCGCGCGCGGAAGAAGCCGCGGGCAATCGGGAGAAGGCCATCTTTTATCTGCAACGGTTACGCGGCATTTCGCCCAAGCCAGACGCGATTGAAAAACAGATCGAAGCCCTCCGCGCTCCTGCGACAACGCCGTAACGGCGGCACCGGCAAAAACTCTTTCGGCTCCGTCACGCTGGCGTTTGCCAAAGGGTGGGCGTGGATTTCAACCGTTCAATGATCCGGGCGTCCGCCGGCGGAAACGCCACCGCGTCCAAGTCCTCCGGTCGAATCCAGCGAAGGCCCGCGCAGCCCAACGGCTGCGGTTCGCCGGCGATCAATCGGCAGAGGAAAAATTCCAATCGTACACTCTTTTCCGGGTAGGTGTGGGTGACCGTATCAAACCGCACGCCCACCCGCACCTGGATGCCCAGTTCCTCCCGCAACTCGCGCGCAAGACATTGTTCCAAGGTTTCCCCGGCTTCCCGTTTGCCGCCGGGAAATTCCCATAACCCGCCGAGGTGCGACCCCGCCCGGCGTTGTGTGATAAGCAACTGGCCATCGCGGAAAACCAAGCCGGCGCTGACTTCAATCGGAGGGTTCATGGAGTAGTGAAAAAGCTGGGGGTATTCAGTCCGGGACCGGATTTTCCGGCAACGCCCCGCCGTTCGGACACGGGAACGTCTTAGGAACTTGGGCGGCATGGTCAGCGTCCCACGCTCTTGTAAATCCAGCCCCGTTGTTCCATTTCCTCCGGATCAAACAGATTCCGTCCATCGAACAAAATGGGATGCGTCAACGCTTTGCGGGCGCGCTCAAGGTCAAGCTGTTTGAAATCATCCCATTCCGTGGCCACCACAAGCGCGTCGCACCCCTCCGCCACGGTGTTCATGTCGTCCACAAAAGTCACGTCCTGGAGCACGCCCCGGGCTTTATCCATCGCCTTGGGATCATGAACGCGGAGCCGCGCGCCCTCTTTTTGCAACCGTTGGCACAATTCGATCGCCGGCGACATGCGCACGTCGTCGGTGTTTTGTTTGAAGGCCAGCCCCAGCACCCCAATGGTTTTGTCTTTGAGCACCCACAGGGTGTCGGTGATTTTGCGCAGAAAGCGCTGCATCTGTTCGGTGTTGATGCGCTGGACTTCCTTCAGCAGACGGAAATCGTAGCCGATTTGTTCGGCGATCTTGATGAACGCGCTGAGGTCTTTGGGGAAACAACTGCCGCCGAAGCCCAGTCCCGCCTGCAGAAAACGCCGGCCAATGCGGACGTCCATGCCCATGCCGTTGGCCACTTCCTGGATGTTGGCACCGGTTGCCTCGCAGAGCACGGAGATGGCATTGATGTAGGAGATTTTCAGGGCGAGAAATGAATTGGACGCGTGTTTGATCAGCTCGGCCGAATTGATGTCGGTGACCAGCACGGGCGCGTCGAAGGGCGCGTAGATTTCCTTCATCGTGGCCACCGGACGTGGCGAGCGCACCCCCACCACGATGCGGTCGGGCCGCATCAAGTCCTCGACCGCGAAGCCCTCGCGCAAAAATTCCGGGTTGCTGACCACGTCGCACTCGACGCCGGTTTTGCCGTAGCGCCGGATCGTCTCGGCGACTTTATCGCCGGTGTTGACGGGCACGGTGCTTTTGTCCACGACGATCTTGTAGCTGGTCATCGCACCGGCGATCTCCCGGGCCACCCGTTCAATAAAACTCAAATCCACTGAGCCGTCGGGTTGCGGTGGTGTGGGCACGGCAATGAAGACAACCCCGGATTGGCTGACGCCTTCGGCGATGTGCGTGGTAAACCGCAGACGCCCTGCGGCGACATTTCGTTGCACCAGTTCTTCGAGGCCGGGTTCGTAAATGGGAATGCCGCCGTCCAGCAGCATCTGGACCTTGGCGGTGTCGTTGTCCACACAGATCACCTCGTGCCCGACTTCCGCGAAGCACGCGCCGGTGGTCAACCCCACGTACCCCGTGCCAATGATGCTCAACTTCATAACGGTCTTTCGGGCCGGCCGCCGGGCGGCACCGGCGGGTGGCATCGCAACAACGCCAATCCTCCGCAGTTAAGGCTGGCTGAGATTGATGACCGGCGAATTCGTCACGCCCGCCGGCGGGGCGGCGAGTTCCGGATGTTGCGCCAGCAATCGTTGCAGCCGGGAATGGGCCTCCGCCCCCGTGGCCCCAAACGCGGAAGCGCGGGTCACCTCTTCGTAAAGCTTTTGGGCCTTGGCGGGTTGGTCTTGCGCCTCGTAAATCCGCGCCAGCTTGAGACGCACCTGCGGGATCATGCTGTCATAGGGCCGCCGTTCGATAAGGTTTTGATAACGCTCGGACGCTTCCGCCGTCCGCCCTTGGGCGTCCAGGCAAACCGCCACCCCAAACGCCGCCTGCCCCGCCAGCGGACTTTCCCGGTACTCGCGCAAAAACCGCTCATATTGCGTCTGCGCCTCGGTGAACTGGTTGTCCGCAAAATACGCGGTGGCCGCGCGCAATACCGCTTGGCCCGCCGCCTTGGACCCGGGATAGCGGGTCACAATTTTCAGGAACTCGGCGGGATCTTCACGCCGGTCCCCGCTGATTTGGGCCGCCGACACAATCCGGGACAAAGCCGCGCCGGCTTCTTTTTCCCGTTCCGCCCGGTGATAAAGCACATAGGCCACGATCACGCCGACAAGCAAAACGCCCGCTCCTCCGTAAATGAGTTGCTGCTTGCGCGCCTCCGCCCAAGCGTAAAACTGCATCCACCAAGCTGGTTGTGATTGTGTAACACTTGCATCCATACAGGGCCGCCAATGTTCCGGGCCGCACGGGGAAAGGCAAGCCGATAAATCCGGTGGAATGGGAAAGACTGGGGAGATCGTGACCCCCCGATGGTGAAGCTCAAGGTGTTAAGCGCCCAGCGCAGAAGGAAACTGCAGCGCCTCCTCCGGAGGAGGCGCTGCCGCGGCGCGGAAAATCGGCCATCCTCTAGCGGTGCACAGCACCTACTTTGAATTGTATCGTATGCGGACCGACCGTCATGGGTTGCATCAGAAACTGGTCGCCTTCGCCCGTACCAACGGTATCAGGGCCGCCCGGGGTAACGTGTCGGAAAAACGCAACGGGTTAATCGAACGCGAACTCCACCGCGCGCCCGGCGCTGGCGGGACATCCTGAAACGCGCCCGGCCGAAGGTTTCGGCGGCCGACTTCCAACGACGCCTGGCCCCCGAATAGCCTTTGCCGACGCGAACTGGCTGGTGGCGGTGTATCACGATACCCCGCACACCCGGCACGTTTGGATACGGGATTGATCCCGGCGAGATTGTGCGCTACGCAGTTTTTGACATGAAAACTACGTTGAGTGTGAGCAAGGGACAGGCGATATTTCCCGCCGTGTGCCGCCGCAAGGAAACCACGCCCATCACCCGCAACGGCGAAGTGGTGGCGTTCGTGGTGCCGCGGGCGCGGATGCAATTATTATTGGAGCAAATGGAAATTCTCGCCAACCCGGAGGCGATGAAAGCCGTGCGCCGCGCCCGGGCCGGCAAAGCCAAAGACCATCCGCTGACCGCCCTGGATGAAAGCTAAAGTCACCTTGGACAACCAACCGCTGGCACCGGTGTTGTCGGATTTTGCGAAGGCGGAGATTCGCGAGGGCGGCTCTGGCACCGCCAGCGCCTCCTTCTCCAAACTGCGCCGGCAACGGCGCCAGGCCCAGATTGACGCGGATGTGAAATTTCTGGCCGACGCCATCCAGGGCGCGCCGCCCGGCCCCGAACCGGTGAAAGACATTGTGGCCACCGCCCGGCGCGTCCGGCGGCAGATGCTCAAGGAGAAGTGGCAGCCATGATTCCGGTGGTGTTCGATGCCAACGTGATCGTCAGCGGCGCGGGCTGGCATGGTGAAGCGCACGCTTGTCTGGTGGCGATGGAAGCGTGCAAATTGCGTGCATGAAGAAGCGTAAACGAGTCACGATTACGGTGGACACCGAAGCCTACCGGATTCTCCGCAGCCGGAAACGGCCCGGCGACAAGCCGCGCGCGTTTGTGGGCGCCGGCAAGCATCTGGCCAAGGGCCGGCCGCTCTCCACCGCGCCCGTGCCCAGGAATGAATGGGGGGATAACTACTGATGCGCTACCTCCTGGATACCGCCCCTTGGGCGAACGCTGTGACGATGCCGGAAGTTCCTCCCGCGCGGCTTCGGGCCCTGTTGGCGACGGAAGCGTGCAAATTGCGTGCATGAAGAAGCGTAAACGAGTCACGATTACGGTGGACATCGAAGCCTACCGGATTCTCCGCAGCCGGAAACGGCCCGGCGACACTTGGAGCGACGTAATCAAGACGCACGTTTTTCCGCCGCTGTCCGAGCCCGCGTTTGTCAAAGAGTTGAAGCGCATCTACCGCGATGAAAAAGCAGATCGCTAATGCCAGTCGGCTCATCCGGTCTGAGCGGGAGTTGCGCGCCGGTGTGGACGGCCCGGCGGTGGCGCCCGCCGCGCCGGCACTGACGGAGGCCGAACTGGCGCAATTGAACGCGGACTTGGAGCGTTTGGGTCGGCGCGGATCCCGGGTGGTAGAGGCGATGAGAAAGGGGCGGGCCCGATGAAGTTTTACGCGGATACCAGTTTCGTCGGCAACCTGTATTTCGGCGGCCAGCAGTTCTCCCGGCGGACGCGCGTGCATGTCAACCCGGTCAGCCACGCGGAGTTTCTCTCGCGCGGCCACAGCGCGGCGCGGCAGCGGACGCTGGCGCGGGTGCATTTCGCGCGGGGACTGAATTTTCAGGATTCGGCGCGGGTCGCCGCCTTGCGCCAGCAGCGCGCCAAACAAGGCAAACCGCTGAGCACGCCAGACGTGTGTGGCCGCACAGGCGAACCTGGATTTGATTTAACGCCAAGACGCAGAGTCGCAAAGGTAACTGTGAGCAAGCATGCCGCATCCTCTGCGCGCACCAGCTTGACGCTCTGATGCATCACGCGTTGCTGCCTTACTTCCTTGGCGTCTTTGCGTCTTTGCGTTAAATTCTGCTCGCGTCTTTCGCGGTTCAAGCCACCCCACCCCAGGACTTTCCCCTATGCGGAGCGGGAGCATCACTCCTCCACTGGCACGACGAGCTGATCCATGATGTAATCCTTCCGTTCCGGCGTGTTCTTGCCCATGTAGAAATTCAAGATGGGCACGGATTCGACGCGCGGGGCGTATTCCACTTTGCTCAAGCGCATTTCCTTGCCGATGAATTGCGCGAACTCTTTCGGGCTGATTTCACCCAAGCCTTTGAAGCGTGTAATCTCCGGTTTGCC
>MWDV01000083.1 GCA_002070715.1 Verrucomicrobia bacterium ADurb.Bin118 | reverse complement strand
GCAAGCCGACGCCTTCGCCGCGGCCCAGGACCTCGCCCGGATACGCAACGAAATCACCGCCCTCGATCTCCAAAAGCAGGGCAACGTTGTCCGGCTGGAGAAACTCTCGGCGGAAAAAATTCAACTCGAAGAGGAGCGCGTCCGGCTGGAGGCACGTCTGCAAGAATTCGCCGCCCAGGTCGAAACCGAAAAGCTCAACGCGCAAACCAAGCGCGGCTCGGTGGAACAACGGCAGCAACGTTTGCGCGAGGTGCAGGCGGCGTTGCAGGAAGCGGCGGCGACGCAGGACGGTTATTTGCAGGCACAGGCCGAGAAACGCTCGCGCCTGAGCGTGCTCGAACAACTGGAAACCGCCCACGAAGGTTTCGACGCCGGCGCCTTGGCGGCTTTGCGGCAATCGCGCGCGGTCCTCGGCTCATTGGCTGACCGCATTCGCGTGACGGATCCGTATGTCATCGCCATCGAAAATGCGCTGGGGCATCACCTGCAACTTGTGCTTACCGAGCAACCGGAATCCGCCCAGCAAATCCTGGCCGACCTGACCGCGAGCAAGGCCGGTCGCGCCAGCGTGGCGGCGTTGGCGCTGGAGTATCGGGACGACAAGCAACTGGCGTTCGAGGGCGACATGTCGCCCGGCGCGCTCGCGGCCGGCGCCCAGCGCGGCCTGGCCCCCGGCGAAATTGTGCCGGCCTTGAAAATCGTGCAGACCGATCCCTCGGTGGACAAACTGGTGAAGTCATTGTTGGGCCGCACCTTTATCGCCGCAGACCTGGCCACCGCCACCGCGCAAATGCAGAATGGCCATGCCGGCTGTGATTTTGTCACGCTCAACGGAGATCTGCTCAGCCGCCACGGCGTGTACACCGGCGGCTACCTCAACGGCCACGGCCACAGTCAGGCGCCCTCCTCGATTCTCGGCCGGAAGAATCAGATCGCCACGTTGCAGGCGGAGCTGGCCGAGTTGCGGGAACAAGTGGCTGCGGCCAGCCGCAGTCGCGGCGCGCTCTTGAGCGAGCAAACGGAATTGCAGGCCAGCCTGCAAACGGCGCAGACGGAATTGCGCGAACAGGAAGTCGCCATCGCCACGCGCGAAGGCGAGTTCAACGCGCTCGAACATTCCTTGCAGCTGTTGCATCAGAAGATTGAAACCGTGGTGTACGAAATCCAGAGCCTCGCGGCCCAGGAACAGGCGGGACAGGAAAAACGCGCGGCCCTGGCGGCCCACGCCGGGGAGTTCGAATTGCGGGAGCAGACCCGGCAACAAGAGGTGACGCGCCTGACCGCGCAACTGGAGCAGCTCCGCTTCCAGCGGGACGAGGCCACGGCGGCCGTGACCGAAAGCAAAGTGGCGTTGGCGACCGAGCAACAACTCAGCGCGGCGGCGCAACAACAGCACAACGCCTTGACCCAGCGGATACGGGAGTTGGCCCAGATGGTTGAGCAACGCCAGGGCGAGATTTCCGGCATGGTCGCCCGCAAGGCGCAGGCCGAATCCGAGATTGAGGCCTCGCGCCGGGCGATGGACCATTTGGGACAGGATCGGCACGCGGTCAACGAACAGATCGCCGGGTTGCAGGCGGCCAAACAGGAGCAGGACGCCGACCTGGCGGCGCGCGATGAAGCCTTGCGCGGCCAGCGCGAGCGGCTCACCGCCGTGCGGGAGCAGCGCGGCGCCCTCGAAGTGGAACTCGCCCAGAAACAGATGGCCGTGCAAAATCTGCGCGAACGCATCGCGCAGAAGTATCACCTGCGCCTCGACGATATCCGCAGCGAATGCATCACCATCACCTACGCCGATGAAGGCCCGGCGCGCGTGCAGGTGTTGTCGCCGGAGGAAATGGCCGCCGCCGGCGCCGCCACGGATTGGGACGCGGTCGCCGCGCAGGTGGAGGCGTTGCAACGGCGGCTGGAGGAGATGGGCCCGGTCAATTTGGTGGCCATTGAGGAATACGAGGCCACCGAGCAGCGTTACCAGTTCCTGAGCCGGCAGCACGAGGATTTGGTGCAGGCCAAGGCCCAGTTGCTGGAGGTCATCAACCGCATCAACACCCAGACGCGGGAGATGTTCCTGGAAACATTCGAGCGCATTCGCCTGAATTTTCAGGCGATGTTCGTCGAGGTGTTCAGCGGCGGCAAGGCGGACCTCCGGTTGGTGGACGAAAACGACGTGCTGGAAAGCGGCATCGAAATCGTCGCTCGCCCGCCCGGCAAACAGTTGCAAAGCATTTCCCTGTTGTCCGGCGGCGAACAAACCATGACTGCGGTGGCGCTGTTGTTCAGCATTTACCAAGTCAAACCCAGCCCTTTTTGCGTGCTGGACGAATTGGACGCGTCGCTCGACGAATCAAACGTCAACCGGTTTGTCCGTATCCTGCAGCGTTTCCTGGAGCACTCGCAGTTCATCATCATCACCCACAACAAACGCACCATTGGCATGGCCGACGTGCTCTATGGCGTGACGATGGAAGAACGGGGCGTCAGCAAAATCGTCAGCGTGAAATTCCGCAAGGCGGACGAAACGGCGCCGGAACAATCCCCGGTTTCCGAACCGTCTGCGGCGGCGGTGATTGTGGCGGGCGGCGGCGACTCGCCGCTCAAGCGGGAAGAAGTGCTGGAAATGGCTTTACCCGGGACGAATTGATTGGGCGGCCCAGAGCGCGCCTCTCACGTTCTGGCCAAGAGCGCGGACCTTCGTATCCGCTTGTGGGACGAATCGGCGGAGAGCAGCGGGGAAGGGTCAAGCGTGCGCGAGTGGAAAAAAGCCCCACGCCGCAGTCGCGATTTTGGGAATAATCGAGCACCCGATGAAGCTCCCGGCCCTCCCCGGAATGGCGCGTTGCCCTGTAGGCCGGGTGTCCTCACCCGGCGCTGGCACGTGCCCACACCATATTGGCGTTGGCGTATCCCGGAACGCCGGGTCAGGGGACCCGGCCTACAAGAACCCGTCCTATAGGCCGGGTGTCCTCACCCGGCGCTGGCGTGGGCCCGAGGCGAACCAAAACCTGTCAACCGGCCCACCGGCATTTGCCGGATATTTGGGTTTCACAAGGGGCCCTGGTTCGGCTATAAAAAACCACCATAGCAGGATAATAAGTTTGAGGTGGCCATCATGAAGACGCTGAAACCATTCAGCGCGTTTGCCGGTGCGGCGATCGGACTGGCGGGGAGGGCCGCTTCGTCCCGCGCACAAGAAAGGAGATTCTATGAATAAGAACATGAGAAGCAAATCCCCGGGAATCAGCATTGGGCTGTGCGCACTGGCGCTCGCGGCCGGGTTGACTGCGCAGGGGGCGGCGCCGGTAATCACGAACCTCACGGTGGCGGGGGGCGTGGTGCGGTTTAGCGTGCAGAGTGAATTGGGGGTTACCAACCGGATCCAATGCTGCACGAATCTGGGCCAACCGGAGTGGGAGGTGTTAACGAATTTGATGGTCAGTGAAAGCCCATATTGGTTCACGAATGCCGCCGCGGCGACGGTCACACAGCAGTATTACCGCGTGGAGGTACTGCCGCCCCCGGGCATGGTGCTGATTCCCGCCGGCAGCTTCACGATGGGCAACTGTATGGACCCAAGTGAAGGCAGGCCTGAAGAATTGCCGTTGCACACGGTGTATGTGAGTGCGTTTTACATGGATCGGTATGAGGTGACCAAGGCGTTGTGGGACGAGGTGAAGGGGTGGAACGGGGGCAATGGGTATGTTTATGAGAACGCTGGAGCGGGAAAGGCGGCCAATCACCCGGTGCATACGGTTAACTGGCGGGACTGTGTGAAGTGGTGTAATGCGCGGAGTCAGAAGGAGGGGTTGGTGCCGTGTTACTACAACGAGGAGGGTTTGACGACTATCTATAAGACCGGGACGAACGCACCCTACGCGAAGTGGTCTGCAAATGGGTATCGTTTGCCGACGGAGGCGGAGTGGGAGAAGGCGGCGCGGGGCGGGGTGGGCGGGCATCGGTTTCCGTGGGCTGACACGGACACCATCTCCCACAGCCGGGCGAACTACTACGCGGGCTACCCCTGTTCTTATGACTTGAGTTACCCGGCAGGTTTTCATCCGAACTTCGTTTCTGGCAGTTATCCCTATACGAGCCCGGTGGGGTATTTTGAGGCGAACGGGTATGGGTTATATGACATGGTGGGGAATTTGGGGGAGTGGTGTTGGGACTGGTATGATTCATATTCGAGTGGCTGGCAGACTGACCCTCGGGGCCCCGCCTCGGGCTCGTACCGTGTGCTTCGCGGCGGCGGTTGGGGCTTCTACGTGAGCTACTGCCGGACGGCCGACCGCTACTATTTCGCACCGGAGGCCCGGTACTACGATGTAGGGTTCCGCGCTGTCCGCCCCCCAGGTCAGTGAGCTCAAATGGTAGAGCGGCTTGGCCCGGAGCAGTCGAGGCGAGCGAGGGACGAGCGACCTGACTGCGGAGGGCAGCGGGGAAGGGTTAAGCGCGTGCGAGTGGAAAGAAAAGCCCCGCGCCGCAGTCGCGATTTTGGGAATAATCGAGCGCCCGGTGAAGCCCCCAGCCCTCCCCGGAATGGCGCGTTACCCTGTAGGCCGGGTGTCCCCACCCGGCGCTGGCACGCGCCCACGCAATATTGGCGCTGGCGCATCCCGGAACGCCGGGTCAGGGGACCCGGCCTACAAGAATCCGCCCGGTAGGCCGGGTGCCCTCACCCGGTGCTGGCGTGGGCCCGAGGCGAACCAAAACCTGCCAACCGGCACGCCGGCATTTGTTGGATATTCGGGCTTTACGGGGGACCTGGTTCGGCTAGAAAACCGCCTGTGCAGGGTAATAGATTTGGGGTGGCCATCATGAAGGCGCTGAAACCATTCAGCGCGTTTGCCGGTGCGGCGGCAACTGGCACTTCGGCGCAAACTACACCCGATGCGCTTATCGCGGCAGCGTCGCGCCATCAAGCGCCTACAACGACATGGGTTTTCGGTGTGTGAGGGGGCTTTAATTTTTGGTTTCTAAAACTTTCACCCTCTTGACGAGAGGACACGGTGAGGGCGCGCGCAAAAAGAAGGCGGGGGTCTGGAGGCGCCACCCCCACAAAATGAAAATTGTCCGATCACTGAATCGGATAAGGGGTTGACGAAGTTGCCGTCCCAAAGCGTGGATCGGAGCGCGGACCTTCGTGTCCGCCGGCCGGTTTGACCGGGTGTCAATTCACTTGCTGCAAGCGAAAGAACCGGTGGGTCGTCAGCGGCGGATGATTGGTGATCCATAGTCGGTCGCCGGCCGCCGGAGCATCGTCGCCCCAAACCTGCCACGCGGCGTCCGTCAGTTCATTCTTGAACCACACGCGATATGTCTTCCCGGGAAACACCCGCCAACTGAAGACAGCATCGTCTCCGAGCAGGGCGGAGTCAGAAGTTCGCGGGGCGGGAATGACAATGATGTTGAACGTGACGGTGCTCGTCAGCGGCGGCGATCCGTTGTCGGCTACGCGGACGGTTACGGAATTGGTCAGGGGCACGGCGGTGGACGGCGCGGTCCAAGTCAACCGGCCAGTGGTGGGATGAATCGTTGCGCCCGCGGGAGCGCCCGGCGCCAGGCTGAAAGCGAGGGTTTGCGCGGGCACATTGGTATCGCTGGCCGTTACGATGAACGCGAGCAGTTGGCCCGCGTTGATGAACTGGGTCGGAACGGGCGGCACGAGGGGCGGCGTGTTGACGGGTGGCGCAACGAAAAACAGTTCGATGCCGCTGCATTTGGGCCAATCAACCGCGCCTTGTGAAAACGCCACAGTGACGTTGCCATCGGCGTCCGCGAAGGTGTCGAACGATTTGACGAGCGACCGGAATTGACCGCCCGCCTCTACCCACACATCCAGATTCGTCAGCACGGGGGTGCCATTGAGGGCCACGTGAAAGCGGCGCAAGCCCGCCGCGGCATGGAAAATTTCGGCGAAATGCAAACGCACGGTGTGGCGGGCACCGGGCATGAGGTTGCCCAGGGCGTACGTGAAATCTCCCCAGCGTTCGCTTTGATACACCGCCGGCGGCGCGGCGTGGAGCACGCCGTTGGTCGTGATGGGGTTTGGAACGGAATAGGTGTCGCCGCCGACAACCCAATTATCCGCCGCAAACGCGCCCGCCGCCGCCCCGCCGGAATTCAACGCGTGGCGGGCATGCCAGACGTTGAAGGTCGCACTCAAGGTGTTGTTGTCTTGCCGACCTTCCGCGAAGCGATTCACGTCATCCACGTGGGCGGTGACCGTGTGCGGGCCGGGCGTGGCGAGCCATTGGTTGCGTCCATCCGCGCCGCCAGTGGCCGTCAGCGTCACCGACGCGCCCACCGCCAAGGGTGCCGTATGGGTGGCCCAAGTGTAGTTCCCGCCGCTGCTCACGCCAAACCCCACGCCCAACGGCAGCGCCGGACTGGTGGGCGTGGGCGCGCTGCCCTGATTTTTCACCGTGGCCCGAAAGACCACCGCGGTGCCGCTCAAGAGATGGGCGGGCGTCCAGTTGACGGCGGTGACGATGACATCGGGCAATCCGTTGGTGGGCGTGGCGGTGGCGATGTTGGAGACCGGACTTTCACCGATGGTATTGCGGGCGGTCACGCGATAGAAACAGGGCGTGCCGGGAGTGAATGAGGTGTGGACGAAATGGGGTTCGGTGACATTGCTGGCGACGACGGAATAAGGGCCGCCGCCGCCGGCGGCGTGCTGGACGGTGTAGGTCTCCGCGAACGCTACTGTATGCCAGGTCAACGTGATTTTGCCGTTGCCGACGGTAGCCGTGAGTCCGGTCGGAGCGGCGGGCGGATCGGTCGCAACCACGTACGTCGGCCAGCGATATTGCTGCGCGACGGCGGCGTCCAGATCGGCGAAGATCTGGCCGCGGTAAGGATTGTCCGCCCCGTCAATGTTCCAACCGTCGCAATACGCGCACCAGCGATAGAAATTCACACAACGCACAATCGGGCGCGCATTGGTGGCCGCGCTTTGGTTGTAACGATTGACCTCCGCGAAAACTTCCTGGAGCCACCCCGGTTCATAATGCCGATCCAGCGGTTCGCCCGGTGGTCCGCCGCCTTTCCAGTAATACAGCCCGTTGCATTCCGTCACGTAAATCGGCAGGTGATACAGCGAGGGGGGAATGCCGTAATCCACCCAATCTTTGTAAACGTAAAAGCTCCAATACAGATCTTGTCCGCCGGCGTTGATTTTTGCCGGACTGTGAATGTCGGCGTAAGTGTAGCCGCGCGATCCGACGTGCAGCGCGATGCCGTCCACGGGACCGCTGGCCGCAATAGCGGTGAGCATTTGGTTCAGATACGTGACCCAGTTCAGGGGCAGGCCGTCGTGGGGATACTGCGTGCCGCCCACTTGGAAACTGCCCGGCCCCAGTGGCCCGGCCCACGGCGCGAGCGCCTGCGGGAGGATCGTGTCATGCGGCCGGACCGATCGGATGGCGTCGGCCACTTTGCGAAAGCACACCGCGTACGCCTGGGGCGAGATGTAATTAAAGCGGTTGTTGCTGGAATCGAGCGGCCACTCGATCGGCAGATTGGTTTCGTTGCCGATCAACCAGATGGTGCAGCCGGAGGAATGCGCGACGAAATTGCGGACCCGGAGAGCGAACGCATCCCATTGGGCAGGCACGGGAATCGTGCCGTTGGGGAAATAGCCGTAGTTAATGCGGCAAATGACCGTATGCCCGGCCTGGGCCAGCGCGGTGAAATCCGCACCGGAAAGATCGTTCGGATCAGCGCCCACCGCCACGGTGGCGGTCACCCAACCGCCGGTCCCGCCGGTGCCGGCTTTGATGTGGTTGAGAAACTCGGTCGGCACGGGTTCGTGATCATGAATCCCGTAAAGGAACGGAGATGCCGCCGCGACCCCGGCGGCGAAAACCAGAATCGCTCCCCAGCCAGCGGCCCCCTGAAGACAACGGCTTTGCCTCATCACAACGCGGAGACTATATCACGCGCGGCCTCTTTTGAAAATACACCCTTGGAGAAGCGACACTTTCGATGTTGAAGAAAGATGCCCCAAGCCCGGCAGACTCGAGGGATGCCGGCGTTCGGTTGAACAAGTCAGGATGGCGGAGGCCGGCGGCGGCGGTAGAACCAGTAAACGGGTGTGCCAATCAGCACCAAAGCCATGCCAAAAGCGCTATTGATCAGGGCGGGTTGACCGGCGGCCACCGCCGCGCGGTAGGCCACCAGATCGTTGTAAATTGTGAAACCAAGGTAGAGCGCCGAGAAAATGATGAAGCCCCACGGCACCAAGGGATAACCCGGCACCCGGTAGGGGCGGGGCGCCTCTGGTTCGCGCCGGCGCAGGACGAACACACCATACGCCCCCGCCGCGTAGAACACCCAGCTCACGAAAATCAGGGTGTCCGTGAGTGTGTCGAAGGTACCGCTGAACAACAGCAGAATACTCCAGACGCCCTGCACCCAAAGCGAGCCGGACGGCGTGCGGTAGCGTGGATGCAGGCGGCCCATGAGGGGAGGGAACACCCCGGTGCGGGCCATCGAGTAATACAACCGCGCGGTGGCCAGGATGATGGCGTTGGCGGTGCCAAACGTGGAAACCATCACCAGCGCCGCCACCCAACGTCCGCCGCCGGGGAACATTCGTTCCGCCACATCCGCCGCCACGAGCTTTGATTTCGCCATTTCCTCCACCGGGAGCACATAGGCGTAGGCGAGGGTGATGATCAGATAAATGGCGGTGACGGCGAGCATGCCCCAGAACAAGCCCAGCGGGATGTTGCGTTGCGGGCGTTTCACTTCCCCGGCGATGTAGGTGAGCTTGTTCCAGCCGTCATAAGCCCAGAACGCCCCCTGCAACGCCGCCGCGATGCCGGCCACGAGCGCGAGTCCGCCGGGGACATCGGCGCCCGCGGGTGTGGTGAAATTGGCCGTCGTTCCGCCGGTGGGCAGCAGAAACGCCCCCAGCACCAGCAACAGCAGGGCAGCCACTTTGCCGATGGTGAAGATGTTTTGTAACAACCCGCCGAAGCGCACCCCGAGGATGTTCACTACTGTGAGCACGCCAATCAGGACGGCTGCCAGGCTTTTGACGCCGAGTTCGTGCAGCGGGGTGACGTCGCCAATGAATGGCAGATGAAAAGACCAGCGGGCCAGTTCGGGCGCCGCCTCCGGCAGGGTCACGAACGGAGCAGTGTATTCGGCAAAGACATAGGCCACCGCCGCAATGGACGCACTCTGGATGACGATGAAGATTGCCCACCCGTACAGGAACGCAAAGAACGGTCCATACATGCGGTGGAAATAGACATATTGCCCGCCGGTTTCGGGAATCATACTGGCGATCTCGGCGTTGGTGAGGGCGCCGAAAAGCGTGATGACCCCGGCCAGCAACCAGACGAGCAGCAACCATTCCGGGGAAGCGAGTTGGCCCGCCATCACGCCCGGCTTGCGAAAAATCCCCGAGCCGATGACGCCCCCGATCACCAGCATGATGGTGGAAAACAATCCGAGCGACGGAATCAAACCGGGCCCGGACGAGGAGGGCGAAGGGCGCTCGGACACGCTGGGCTCGCGGTTAGTGCAGTTGCCGGAGCAGGGTCAGGGCCGACTCCACCAGGCGTTCGCCACCGCCGGGTTGGACGCGCGAATTGAGCACTTCATAACTGCCCTCGGCGAACGCTTTCTTGGTGGGAACATAGCCGGGGCGGTCGTTGCACAGCGACATGACCAGCGTGCGGGGGAAGGGGGAGGCGCGTTTGATGGCGAGGCCCAAATCGCAAAAAATTTCGCCGGGTAATCCCACCAACGCCGTGTCGCGATCCAATCGAAAAACCTGCACTTCCACCGGCCACGTTGGGCCGCGGCGATCCAAGTCCAGCGCCTTGACGTTCTCCGCACGCTCCAGCAGCGTGCCGCTTTCCAAGCCGTCCTGGTCCAGTCGCGCGCGCGCGGCGGCCACTTGCTCGGCGGTGACCGTTTGCAGCGGCACCTTGAAAACCTGGTGGCGCACCGCGAGTCGCGGGCGGGCGACGTGCGGGGCGTCGGCATAAACCTGGAGGGCCGTCGCGCCCAGGGTGTTGCCGATGCGGGCGGTAATCTCTCCTTTGCGCGCCGTCGTGCGCGTCGTCACGTTGATATGGTTGATGTCGCCGCACGTTCCGGCGGCAAACGCGGAGCAAAACTCCGTCCCGAATTTGGCGCGCAAGGTTTCCTGAAGGAAAAACGGATAATCCGCGCTGTATTCGGTGCCGCCCACCGTGTCGCAATGGCAGGCAAAAACGATCAGGCTGCCCAGTGCCGTTCCGTCGGCGGCCTCAACGAAGACCAATCCCACTTCCGGGTCCACCGGACCGGCGGGACGCACAATGTTGGGATTCAACACGCCGGGATTAAACACCACCCGCCCGTCCTGCATGTGGTAACGGCGGTTGAACGCCAGTCCTTCAGCGTGCGCGGTGCCCACCCGCAATCGGGCCGGGGCGAGCCGCGCGTGGGCTTCCACCGCGCTGCGCACCAGTTGGTCCACCAGAAAATCGGGGTAATAAATGGTTTCCGCCGGATCGTATCCGAATTTTTTCACCGCCCGCGCATGCAACGCGTCCCGGCGCACGTCGTGATACAGCGGTCCGGTGTGGGTGTGCGTGGCGGCGATCAGTTGGTTGCGCACGGGAATGCCGGTCTGGGCGTGGATGCGCGCCCGGGCTTGGGTGGACACCTCCCGCGTGATGCCGAGGATATCGCAGAAAATCAAGGCGACGCGCTGCCGTCCCTGCCGGAGCACGATGGTTTTGGCGTGCAGCGGATCATGCACGCCGGTGGCCAGTCGTTCGTTGAAATACCCGGCCATGCGATGTCCAAGCGGCGGGGTGATGTCCACCTCAGCCACGCCGGCTTCCAGCACGGCGGCGCCGGTCGGGATTCGCAAACTTGCCAGGAGAAGGATTGCCAGGACGATGGGCCGGGCGGCGGGTGACGCAAGCATATTCATGGTTGGTGCGTTCACGATGGGAAACCCGGGTCGCCACTTCAAGCTGTTTTTCGGAGCACCGAAGCGGGGCGGAATCTTGACACGGGACCGCCCGGCGACTACAGTCCCCGCCCGTCAGCTTTACACTTTGAATATCCGCATCATGGCGTTGGCATCCGATAGCTATCTCGTGCTGGTGGTCTTCCTGATCGCGGCCGTGCTGTTTGCGTTGGGGCCGCTGGCTCTGGCGTGGTTGTGGCGGCGGCGTTTTTCCCCCGCCAAACCGGGCCCGGGGAAAAACGCGGTTTATGAATGCGGCCTCGAATCCCAAGGCGATGCCTGGGTGCGGTTCCGGTCGGAATACTATCTCTACGCGATTGTGTTTCTCGTGTTCGATGTGGAGGCGGTTTTTCTGCTGCCGTTCGCGGTGGCGTTTACCGGTCTGCCAGTTGGGGCGGCGGTGGCCATGCTCGTGTTCCTGTTGCTCTTGGTCGAGGGGCTGGTTTGGGCGTGGGGGAAAGGCGTGTTGACATGGCGTTGAGACGGCCACTCCGGAGGCCGGGCGCGGCGCCCGGCATGGTTCAATCCAAACGGACGAAGGTCGGGTAATGATGGAGACGGCGCTTCGAAGCGAGCTGCGCAAGCAGGGGATTTTCCTCACGACCTTGGAGGAGCTGTACAACTGGGGCCGCAAAAACTCCGTCTGGCCGCTCGGCTTCGGACTGGCCTGTTGCGCCATCGAAATGATCGCCGCCTCGATGGCCCGCTGGGACCTCGCGCGGTTTGGGGCAGAAGTGTTTCGTCCCTCGCCCCGGCAGGCGGATTTGATGGTCGTCGCCGGCACCGTCACCAAAAAAATGGCGCCCCAGGTCGTGCGGCTTTACAATCAGATGGCCGAACCCAAATACGTTATTGCCATGGGCGCGTGCGCCATCTCGGGTGGCCCGTTCAAGCAGGGCTATAATGTGCTCAAAGGCATTGACCGTTATCTCCCGGTGGACGTGCACATCCCCGGCTGTCCACCGCGGCCGGAAGCGTTGTTGCATGCGTTCATGACCTTGCAACAGAAAATTGCGGCGCAACCCTTGACCGGGCCGCATCGGCCGCGTCACTTGATCGCCGCGGCGCCCAGTGAGTATCCGATCCCGGAATTTGGCGCGCATGATCTCGTGCCGCCCAACAACCCCGAAATCTGGCAGCCACCCTCCATCACGCCCGCGGCTTAGGCATGGAAACGCTCGCACAGATCAAGGCGCGGATTGAGGCGGCGGTTGCCGGGGCGGTCGTGGAGATGGTGCCCAACGACAGTCCCTCCGGCCAACACTCCCTCTGGGTGGACAACTCCCACGCGGTGGCGGTGGCGCAGTTTCTCCGGGAGGATCCCGAATTGCGCTTCGATTTCTGTTCCAACGTGACCGGCGTGGATTGGCCCGAGACGGAACGCACCGAGAAAGTAAAAACCACCCGGCTTGTGGACGGAGTCGAGACGTCCGTTGAGGAAATCCGGAAAACCAAACGACCCGGTTTTTTGGAAGTGGTTTACCACTTGTATTCCGTCGCGTTGAAACACGGGCCGTTGATCTTGCGTTTGCGAACCGAAAATCGCTCGGATCAGGTCCAGGTACCGTCGCTGACGCCGGTGTGGCGCGGGTGCGAATTTCAGGAACGCGAGGTCTTTGATTTGTTTGGCGTGGTCTTTACGGGGCATCCCGACTTACGGCGGATTCTGATGTGGGACGAATTCACTGATCACCCGATGCGCAAGGATTATGTCGAGCCGGATGACTACGAATACGAGCCCACCCCGCACGATGAGGTGCTGGTGAAGGCCCGGCGGTCCGGCCGCGGGGAGGCGGGGACATGAGTATCGCGGCGGCAACCAACGGAAAACGCCACCGGCTGGTCCCCCCGCCTTCGCCGGCGGACGGGGCGCTGGGTGAATTGCTCGAAATCTCTATGGGCCCGCAGCATCCGTCCACTCACGGCGTGTTCCGGATGAACTTGGTCCTGGACGGCGAGCGCGTGGTGAAGCTGAAACCGGTGTTTGGGTATCTGCATCGCAACCACGAAAAGATTGCCGAAAGCATGAGTTACCTCGGTTCAATGCCGTACACGGACCGGTTGGATTACTTCTGTTCGCTCACGAACAACTGGGCCTACGCGCTGGCCGTGGAAAAGCTGGCCGGATTGCAGGTGCCGGAACGCGCGGAATACATCCGCGTCATCACGGCGGAACTCACCCGGCTGCAAAATCACGCCTGTCTCGGCGGCTTTTTGCTGCAGGACATGGGCGCCTCGGGCACGCCGCTCATGTACGCCTTCCGCGAACGCGAGAAGATTCTGGATTTGTTTGAGGCGCTCACCGGCGCGCGGATGATGTGCAATTACATGCGCTTCGGCGGTTGTCGGTGTGATCTGCCGCCGGGTTGGCGGGAGCAGGCCCAGCGGTTGGTGGCTGAATTTCCGGCCTTTCTCGACGAGTTCGAGGCGTTGCTCAACGAAAACGAAATCCTCATGGCCCGCACCCAGGGCGTGGGGGTGCTGCCCGCGTCGCTGGCGGTGAACGCCAGCATTTCCGGGCCCATGCTCCGCGCCAGTGGCGTGAACTACGACATCCGCAAAGTGGATCGCTACGGCATTTATGACCGGTTCGATTTCCAGGTGCCGTTGGGTGAGCACGGCGATGTGTACGATCGCTACATGGTGCGCATTTTGGAGATGCGCGAATCCCTCAAGATTCTGCGGGCGGCGCTCGCGGATCTGCCCGAGGGGCCGATCATGGATCCCAAGGCCCGGTTGCGCGGGTTCCGTCCCAAACCCGGCGAAGCCTACGGCCGCATTGAAGCGCCCAAGGGCGAACTGGGATTTTATCTGATCAGCGAGGGCGGCCCGCATCCGTATCGTTACCGCGTGCGTCCGCCCAGCTTCATCAACCTGACCATCCTTGAGGACATGTGCCTCGGCCAGTTGGTGGCGGACGTCGTCATCATTCTTGGCAGTGTGGACATTGTGTTGGGCGAGGTGGACCGATGAAATGCCCGTCGTTGATCGCCGCCGGTTTTTCCCGGTCCGCTCCACCGTCGGTTTATCCGATCCGGTTGGCGTCCGAATCGTTGCCATTTAATCCCCAGTAATTTTCTCATGCTCGGCAAAGGCATCATCAAAGGACTGGCGGAAACGGCGAGGAATTTCTTCGGCAGCTTCGTCAGCGAGCGTCGGCTGACCACCGTGCCTTACCCGGACGCGCGGCAACCGCTCGCGGAAAACACGCGCCAGTTTCCCTTTCTGGTTTATGACGGCGATGATTGGGAGCAGGGGTTGCGGTGTGTGGCGTGTCAGATTTGCGAGAAGGAATGTCCGCCCCAGTGCATTTACATCGTCAAAAGCAAGGACAAGAAACCGGATTACAAGGGGCAAATGCAGTTTTATCCGGCGGTTTTCGACATTGATTTGGCGGTCTGCATGAGTTGCCAGATTTGCGTGGAGGTCTGCCCCTTCGAATCCATCAAGATGGATACCGAATTTGAATTGAGCACGGCGGACCGGTTTGGCGGGTTGCTCTTCCACAAGAAACAATTGGCCAAACCCAACGCGCATTATCACCGGATTCATCCCACGGACGCCGCCGCTTCAGACGCCGTTCTCGCCGCCGAGAAAGCCAAGCAGGAAGCCAAAGCGCGGGCGGCGGCGGAAGCCAAGGCCAAGGCGGCCGCACCCGCTCCCGTCGCGCCACCCCCGTCCGCGTCGTGAGTCCAGACCCTCATTCGTCCAGTAACCGGGAATCAAGGCCGCCGCGGACGATGATTTCCAGCGCCGCCGGTGGGTTGGTTCAGGCTTGTTTCCCCGCCGGCTTTCGGTTTTCATCCTGCGCCAGACTCTCGCGGCGTATTTTGGCGGGTTGGGTTTTTACATGACGGACGCTCTGGATCAGATTTTTGTAACCACCAAGCAATTTTTGGTGGCGTTTTTGGCCGGACTTTTTCCGCCCGCGTGGCAGCCGCTGGCCACGCTCCTCATTTCGGCGGTTGTCATGGTTGCAGCCATCATCGGCGTGTTTGCCACCCTGTTTGCGATCACCACAGTGCTGGAACGTAAAGGGCTGGGCCGCATGCAAAATCGGCATGGCCCGAACCGCGTCGGCATTCCGTTCACGCAAATCCGACTGGCGGGCTTCGGCCAGCCGGCCGCGGACGGAATCAAGGCGCTCATCAAGGAGGATGTCGTGCCGGTTGCTGCGGACAAAGTTGTGCATTTCCTCGCGCCGGTGGTCATGGTCGTCCCTGTGATCCTCGCCTACGCGGTGCTGCCGGTGGGCCGCAACATGGTGGCGCTCGATCTCGACGCCGGCGTGCTGTTCTTCTTTGCGGTGGGGGGGGCGGTGGAACTGGCGGTTTTTATGGCGGGCTGGTCCAGCCGCAACAAATACGCGTTGCTGGGCGCCATGCGGGCCATTGCGCAAATGATCAGCTACGAAATTCCGCTCATTCTCGCCGCCGTGCCGGTCATCATGATTGCGCGTTCGCTGTCCACGACCGGAATTATCGCCGCCCAGGCGGGGCAGGCGGGATTCCTGCCGGCTTGGTTTGTGTTCACGCCGTGGGGCTTTGCGGGTTTTGTGCTGTTCATGATCGCCGCCACCGCCGAATCGAACCGCTCGCCCTTTGATCTGCCGGAAGGCGAATCCGAACTGGTGGCCGGTTATTTCACCGAATATTCCGGCTTCAAATTCGCCCTGTTTTTCCTCGCGGAATACCTCGGGCTGTTTGTCATCAGCGGCCTGGCCATCACCTTGTTTCTCGGCGGATGGCACGCCCCGTTTCCTTGGCTGGCCTGGCTGCCGTCGTGGTTCTGGTTCTTCGTCAAACTGCTGGGACTCATTTTCGTGTTTATCTGGCTGCGCGGCACGTTGCCCCGATTGCGGCTGGATCAACTCATGAATTTTGCTTGGAAATTTCTGCTGCCACTGACGTTGATCAATTTGCTGACCGTGGCGGTCTGGCATTATCTGTCCGCATCCGGCTGGCGTTGGGCGGTATGCGTCTTGATGGTCATTGTGCCCTATGTCGCCTTGGGGCGGGGGCTGTGGGGCCACCGGCGGGTGAGAAAACGCGTTTATCGCTACGCTGAATGAGCCGCTTGCATTGTTCAACCGTTGCATCGTTGCGCCGCCGGGTGGTCGCCACGCCTTGCGTGCGATCCTCCGTCGCGCGTGCGCTCCATTGTCTGATTGCCTCGTTCCGCGCATGACACTTTCTTTCGCATTGATCGCCCTGTTGACCGTAGTTGCCGCCCTGGCCGCCATGCTGCTGCGCAACTTGGTGCATTGCGCGCTGGCGATGGTGGTGGCGTTCGTTGGCATCGCCGCTGCCTTTCTGAACCTCGACGCGCAATTCGTGGGGTTTGCCCAAATACTCGTCTATGTGGGCGCGGTGACGATCCTTATCGTGTTCGCTGTTCTGCTCACCCGCGGCGGGCTCGCGCCCGAGAGATCTTTGTTTTCAACCTCATGGGTCTGGGGCGGAGGCGTCGCGTTGGCCGTCTTTGCGACGCTGGCTTGGGCCATTCGGCAAAGCGTCATTAGAGATCGTCAGCCGCTGCCCGAGCCTGACGTCACTGTCAAACAAATTGGCGAAGCGTTGATGACGAGATTTGTTCTGCCGCTGGAAGTGATCGGACTCTTGCTCACCGCCGCGTTGATCGGGGCGGTGATCATCGCGATGAAAGAGGCGCCGGCGGGCGGGAAAAGGGAAAAGGAAAGCGCGGATCTGGAAGAGCCGGGGAATCCGCCTTCCGTTATGCCGCCCCCCACTCCGGAAGGAGGGCTCTCATGACACCGCTCGCGGGTTATCTGCTTCTGTCCGCGTTGCTCTTTTGCATCGGTTTGGTGGGAGCGCTGACGCGGCGCAACGCCATCATCATCCTCATCGGAATCGAGTTGATGCTCAACGCGGCGAATCTGAACTTCATTGCGTTTTGGCGGTTTAGTGAACATCCGGAAGCGTTAACCGGCATCATGTTCACCATCTTCGCCATTGGCATTGCGGCGGCGGAAGCGGCTGTCGGCCTGGCGTTGATCATTGCCATTTACCGGCATTATCAAACCACCAACGTGGACGAAGTGAACCAACTAAAGGGATGAAACCGAAACACAGCCGATCAGAAACTGGCGGGATCGTGTACCGCCAGGACGGAGACGTGTTTGAAGTCCGCAGTGTTTCGGGTGATGAGAGCAGCGTTTTGCACGAGGGCGGTGGCAGCTATAATAGCGTCGGGGACTTTGAGTTTTACTTGACGACGCAATTGAATGGCTCGGTCAATGACGTGGCTCGACACGGGAATCTCGTTAAACTGAGCCAGGATGGCAAGCAACGCACTTTCTTCCGTAACAGTCATGTTTGGGAAACCAAGCACTTCGAGACGGCTGATGGACGAAAAACCGCACCAATCAATTGTTGCCGCTTGAGCCAGTATCCGGGATGCGCACGGCAAACCGGCGGCCGCCTCAATCCAGACGTTCGAATCGAGCAACCAACGCATCAGGTTTGCCCCCACTGTTTGCGTTCACGCTCGTCCCATTCTGAACGAATCCGCCGCTGCCACTCGGTCGCATCAATGTCTGTCTTCAGCGTGCCGAGCAGCGACGAAATCTTGTCCCAATCGGGTTTGCGGGATTCTGGCAGAATGGTGAGCAGCGCCTTCCCCGTCGTCGGCAGTTTTTCCGGTTCGGCCACAATGATGCGGCCGTGGTCAATGGTGGCTTCCAACGTGAGATTTGCCATACGCTTAAATCTTAACATCAAACACGTTACCCACAAGGTGCGAGTTGATACGCGGACAACTTCGCGCGTGATAGAAAAATTGAATGGCCTGAATCGTAAAAAACCTCTGGTTGATGTCCGCGCCGCCAATACCGGCAGTGGGTTGCAAGGCACTTGCCGCTCGCGTGGCAGACGAATACACTTTTGTCATATGAGTCATACAATTACAGTCCGTCTTAGCAAGGAGTTGGCCGAATGGCTGGCGGAAACCTCCGAGCGCACGGGAGTGTCCCAAGGCAAGGTGGTGCGCGATCAACTGGAGAAAGCCCGCGCCGCCGCTGGTAATCGCCCATTCATGCGCCTGGCCGGCAGTATCAAGGGTCTCCCTCGCGATTTGTCGCGACGCAAAGGATTCTCGCGTTCATGAGGGGCATCGCTGACACCGGCTTTTTGGTGGCTTTTGTCAGCCGCGATGACGCGTTTCACGATTGGGCGGTGAACGTGGCAGCCCAGTTGGATGAGCCGCTCCTGACCTGTGAGGCCGTGCTGGCCGAAACCGCCTTTCACCTGCGGAACTGCAAGCGCGTTTTTGAGTTATTGGAGGAGGGAATTGTAACGCTGGCGTTCGACTGTAATGACCATCTGCTGCAGCTCAATGCGTTGGCGAGTCGGTATGCCGATCGTCAACCTGATCTGGCCGATCTGTGCTTGATACGAATGAGCGAACTTTTTCCGAAACACCCGGTCGTAACGCTCGATTGGGAGGATTTCCGCGTCTATCGCCGGAATAAACGCGAAACAATTCCGCTCCTTTGTCCGCCTGGAAAATAGAATGTTTTGGATCGTCAAAAACCTCTGGCTGATACCTGCGCTGCCGTTCCTGGCTGCAGGGTTAAGCGCCGTGTTGCCGCAGCGTCATCGCCGGGCTTCTGCGACCTTGGCCATCGGTTCGATGATTGGAGCGTGTTTGTTGTCGGTGTGGGCGTTGGGACACGCCATCGGGCATTACACGCCCAATGGCCCCAAAGAGTTTTACAATTTTACCTGGCTGCAATTCGCCGCCGGCAACGCCGGGCTGCTGCAATTGGGTTGGGTGCTGGACCCGCTGGCGGCCGTGATGCTCGTGATGGTCTCGTTCGTTGGGTTGCTGATTTTCATCTACAGCGTGGGCTACATGGCGGACGATGAAAACTACACGCGCTTTTTCTGTTTCATGTCGCTTTTCGCCGGGGCCATGCTTGGAGTCGTTCTGGCGAACAGCCTGTTGCTGCTCTTCATTTGCTGGGAACTGGTCGGGCTGACCTCCTATTTGCTCATCGGGTTTTGGTATCAGAAACCCAGCGCCGCCGCGGCGGGAAAGAAGGCGTTCATCACCACGCGCATCGGAGACGTGGCCTTCCTGCTCGGCATGGTCTGGCTCTACCACGAAACCGGCACGTTGTTGTTCTACGCCGATGGCGGCGCCGGTTGTTTGGAACAATCGGCGTTGGTGGCGTTGGTGGCCAAAACCACCAGCCTTGGATTGATGGTTTCAACCGCGATTGGTCTGCTGCTCTTTGCGGGTGCGGTGGGCAAGTCGGGTCAAGTTCCGTTGCACGTTTGGTTGCCGGACGCGATGGAAGGTCCGACGCCCGTCAGTGCCCTGATTCACGCGGCGACGATGGTGGCGGCAGGCGTCTTCCTCGTCGCGCGGGTTTATCCTTTGATGAACGCCACGGTGGATGGCATCGGCGGCACCACCACCGCACTCCAAGTCGTTACTTGGGTTGGCGCTATCACGGCATTTTTTGCCGCGACGATTGCCGTCGCGCAAAACGACATCAAACGCATTCTCGCGTACTCCACTGTTTCACAGCTGGGCTACATGATGATTGGCCTGGGCGTTGGCGGCGTGGCGGTCGGTATGTTTCATCTCATCACGCACGCGTTTTTCAAGGCGCTGCTGTTCATGG
>MWDV01000082.1 GCA_002070715.1 Verrucomicrobia bacterium ADurb.Bin118 | reverse complement strand
CGGTGAGAACGCCAAGTTCGGTCTGAGCACGGTGGAAATCCTGGCCGCCTGCAATCTGTTGCAGGCCGAAAATTTAAGCCACTGTTGCAAACTGCTGCATTTCCACATCGGGTCCCAAGTGCCCGACATTCTGACGATCAAGAAGGCGGTGCAGGAAGCGGCACGTTTTTACGCGAAGCTGTGGAAAATGGGTTTGGCGGTGGAATATCTCGACGTGGGCGGGGGATTGGGCGTGGATTACGACGGCAGCCGGTCCGCTTTCGACAGCTCAACCAACTACACGCTCCAGGAATACACCAATGACATCGTTTATTACGTCGCCGATGTCTGCAACATGGAAGAAGTGCCGCATCCCCATCTGATCAGCGAAAGCGGGCGGGCGTTGGTGGCGCATCATAGCGTGCTCGTCGTCGAAGTCGTCGGGGCCATTGAAAAATCCCCTCCCGAGGCCCGGTTCGAATACAACGACAGCGAACACCGGCTCGTCCGGGAGTTGCTCGGCATTCGCAACGGCCTCGCCAAGCTCAACAAGCTGGAGGCCTACCACGACGCCGTCGAACGCCGGGATGACGCCCAAAACATGTTCACCCTGGGCGTGTTGAGTCTGCCGGACAAAGCCAAGATCGAGAGTCTTTACTGGGAAATCGGTCGCGCGGTGGTGGCCAGCTATCGTAACCAGACGTATGTGCCGGAGGAAATCCGCAAGTTGGAGGATAGCCTGGGCGACCAGTATCTTTGCAATTTTTCCGTCTTCCAATCCTTGCTGGATCATTGGGCGCTGGGACATCTCTTTCCCATCATGCCCATCAGCCGTTTGAACGAAGAACCCCGGCACGAAGCCACGTTGGTGGACATCACCTGCGATTCCGACGGCCAGATCAACAAGTTCATTGATCTGCGGGACGTGCGCGACACGCTGGCCCTGCACGCGGTGCCCTGGCGCAACGGGAACGGCAACGGCATCCCGCCCCCTACGGAACCATACTACCTCGGCTTTTTTCTGATGGGCGCCTACCAAGACATCATGGGCGACCTGCACAATCTCTTCGGGCGCGTCAACGAAGTCCATGTCTTCCTCGATCCCGACGAGCCGGCGGGCTACTACATTGAGGAAATCATTGAAGGCACCACCATCGTCCAAGCGCTGGCTTCCGTGCAGTATGACGAAAACGAACTCAAGCGGCAGATGAAAGCGCAGGTGGACGAGGCCATTAAATCCGACCGGATGAAACCCTCCGAGGCGATGCGGCTGCTGGATGATTACGAGCGCGGATTGCGGGAATACACCTACCTCTCCTTCTAGCCCGCGCCGTAGAGGATTCATGCAACCCCGCCTTCGCCACTCCCAGCAATCCGGCGGCTGGTCCCACGCCCGCGGTTTCCGGCGGCAGCACCAGCCACGGCGGATTGCCCTTCGTCATGCCTGAGCCGACGCCCAACGCCGCCCTGTTGCGGTCCTTGGGACGCTTGGTGCGCGGGCTGTCGGCCCTGTTTTGGGGGTTGCCGCTGGCGTTGGTGGTGTGCGTGCAAACGGCCAAGACCGATTGGCTGCAGCCCTTCGGCTTGGCTCCCGCGGTGGTCGCCACCGGCTTGCTGCTTTTTGGCTTGAGCCAGATGAGCGCGTTTCAACGGCAGGAACGCATCTGGCAACGGGCGCTGGACGGGGCGCGCTTGCTGGCGCTCGTCAATCTGGGGCTCAGCCCGTTTCTCTACTGGTGGAACAAACTGCCGTTCCACCCTCTCTTCAGCATGATGGCGATGATCCTGGCCTTTGGCGCGTTGATCTTCCTCAGCCAGCTCAATCTGGTCCTGCTCCGATTGAGCGCCATGTTGCCGGACGAAACCTTGCGGCAAGAAGCACGCCAGTTCACGCCGCTCAACCGCGGCCTGCTTCTGGTGGCGTTGCTGGGCGCTGTGGGGCAGCTTTTCCTGCAACGCCTGGCGCCGTACACCTTGCTGGCCGGCAAAGCGCTTCTGTGGCTGGATCGCGTCGGTCTGGTCTTGCTTGTTCTGCTCGTGTTACTCCCGCTGGCCATGACCATGGCGCTGCTCTGGAAAACCAAGGAAGTGATTCTAGACAGTGTCTTCGGCGGGAACGATTGAGCGCCGCAAAGTGGCCGGGCGTGCTGCCTATTGCCGTTCGTACTCTCCTTTGCCGAGTTTTTTGTACACGGTGAACCCGGCCTTTTTAGCATCGGTAACGGAAAGCGGTTTAAGTTTCGTCGGCGTGCTGAAAGCGGAGATGACCTTGCGCACGGGCCGCTTGCACGCCGGGCAGTGCGTAAGGGGCTTGGCGCGCAACGGCCGCACCAAGGTGAACCGCCCCCCGCACGCGGCGCAGTCGCCTTCGCAAAGTTCATATTCGTAAATGGGCATGAGATAATTGGCGCTTCAAAAACCCGCGTCCGGTTGGGTCCCCGTCCCATTCATGCTCGATGGCCAATGCAACTCCGACCGGGCAACGGACCTCTTTTTTCGCAACGGCCACGCCAGGCGCGATACCCGGCTTATTCCATCGCGCGCCGGCGAAATCTTATTTCTTCTCGTCCACCGCCTTCTTGATGAAAGGACTGAACAAATCAATCGGCACGGGCAGGAACGTGGTGGTGTTGTGCTCGCTGGAAATCTCGCGCATGGTTTGCAGGAAGCGCAATTGCAGGGCGATCGGTTGCTCGGCAATCATCGTGGCCGCTTGCACCATTTTTTCCGCCGCTTGGAATTCGCCCTCGGCATTGACAATTTTCGCCCGGCGTTCGCGCTCGGCTTCCGCCTGTTTGGCCATGGCCCGCTTCATCCCGTCCGGCAAGGAGACGTCCTTGACTTCGACCGCTGTGACTTTGATGCCCCACGGATCGGTCTGCCGGTCAATGATCTCCTGCAAGTGGAGATTGATTTTGTCGCGGTGCGCCAGCAGCTCGTCCAATTCGGCCTGCCCCAGCACGCTGCGCAAGGTCGTCTGCGCGATCAGCGACGTGGCCTTCCAAAAATTCTCCACTTTGATGACGGCGGCTGTCGCGTCCACCACACGGAAATACACGACGGCGTCCACGAACACCGGCACATTGTCCCGCGTCATGACCTCCTGTTTGGCAACGTCAATGGTCACCACCCGCAGATCCATCTTCACCATCTTGTCAATGAACGGCCAGAGGAAGATCAGGCCCGGGCCTTTGGCGCCGATCAGTTTGCCGAGCCGGAAGATAACCCCGCGCTCGTATTCGCGAAGCACGCGAATCATCTGGGGCAAAATAACCGCCGCACCCAGGACAAGGAAAAAGACCCACGGTCCCAGTTTCATCATTGAAAGAATCAGTTGTTCCATAATGTTGTGTGGTTGTTGGGTTGAAACCCCGGACAACGGGCTTGTTGCTCCAAGGCAACGCGCCGCCGCCGAGACTTCACCCGGGTTTTGGTTTTACGGTTAAAGTCAATCCCCGCACTGCCAGAATCTCCACCGGTTGACCGGCCGCTACCGGCGTTTCACTCACGGCATTCCAGTATTCTCCCTCGATAAACACCTTGCCGCCCTGCGCGTCAATCGGAGTCACCGCCGGGACGACCTGCCCCAACAGCGTTTCACGGCCCACTTGGACTGGCAGTAATTGCGCCCGCAGCCCCGCGCCTACCACGAACACGAAGAAGGCCGTGGTCAGCACCACGCCGGGAACAATGAAGGTCAGCGACAGTCGGAATCCCGGCTCGGCTTTGTTAAACAACATCAGCGCGCCCAGGAAAAACGACGCAATGCCACCGGCGGTCAACACCCCGTGGGTAGGCGCAAACACGTCGGCAATAAACAAGGCAATGGCCAGCCCAATGAGGGCGAGCCCGGCGATATTGATTGGTAAAATGGCGGACATGTAGAGGACCAAAACCAGGGCGATGGCCCCCACCACCCCCGGAAAAATCGCGCCGGGATTGCTTAATTCGCCAATGATGCCGTAAATCGCAATCAGCATCAGGATAAACATCACCTCCGGCCGCCAGAGCCGTTGGAATACTTTCTCGCGCATCACCATGGAGATTTCCGATACTGTCGCGCCCGCCGTTTGCAAGTGATGTTCACCCAGAGTGCGGCCGTCCAGTTGTTCCAAGAGGTCGGGTACATCCTTGGCAACCAGATCAATCACGTTTAATTCGAGGGCCTTTTCCGACGTGATGGACGCGCTTTCCCGGACGGCGGTTTCGGCCCATTCCGCGTTGCGACCATGTTTTTCGGCGATATTACGGACGAAACTCGCCAAGTCGTTTTGGGCTTTGGCCCGCATCACGTCGTTGGTGGATTCGCCAACCCCCAACCCCAGAGCAACCGGATGCGCCGCCCCGATGCGCGTATTCGGTGCCATCGCCGCCACATCCGCCGCCAGCGTGATAAAGGTCCCGGCGCTTGTCGCACTGGCACCTGACGGCGCCACATACACGACGATGGGCACGCGGGAGGCGTAGAACGACTGCACAATGTCTTCGGTGGAACTGACCAATCCCCCTGGCGTATTGAGTTGCAGCAATAGGCAGGCATCTTTCCGGTCGGCGGCGACGTCGATGGCGCGGGCAATGTAGGTTGCCGTAGCCGGACCAATCGCCCCATGAACACGGATCAGCCCCACATTAGCGGCGGTGGCGCCGGCGTGTGAAACCAGCAACCAAACCCCAGCAAGAATGAGTGGACCATATTTCATCTTCTGCCTGCCTGCCGCAATGATAACCAGCCCTTCGCTCCTGTGCAATGGTTATCCTTTTCAAGCGTTCAAACCAAACGGGCTTCCCAATGATAATCAATGCACTGAAATGGTGGGAGTGCGGTAAGCAATGCCATCTTGAAGTCGCAAGCTGTGGGTAAGACCGGTGTAGATATCGCATGATCAATTCCGCCAAATTACTTTCCCAACCCATATATCAATCCGCGTTCGGCAAAGGAAAATTGGAATGCGAAAATTTACGGAACTATGTGGACGTACGCCGCAAATTTTCAGGATAAACCTATGTTTCGACGGTAAAATTTGTGATTTTAAGATAACGATATGTAGTTTATCTCTAACGATAGAGATATGAATATCTCTCACAATTGGGTTATTTTTATATCCATATAAATTGATTAATTCTATAGTAGATTTTTAAGATTGGCCTACGATTGGCCATTCCATTGAAAAATACTCGCAAGCGTTCCCTGACTAAATTACCTTTCTCTGCTTATTGAATTGCGAACGTCTTATTTGAAATTCGTTAAAAAGTATTTACGATAAATCATAAGTAATACAACGATTAGTGTTCTAATCAATTTGAATGTTTCATTATCCTAAGCAATACGACGTTATTGTCATCGGCGCTGGACACGCGGGGATTGAGGCGGCGCTGGCGAGCGCCAAATTGGGTTGTCGCACTTTGGTCGTCAGCATCAATTTAGACGCGATTGGCAAGCTATCCTGTAATCCAGCCATCGGCGGCTTGGCTAAAGGCCATTTGGTTCGGGAAATTGATGCCATGGGCGGATATATGGCAAAAGCGACTGATTTTTGTGGTATTCAATTTCGGATGTTGAATACAAAAAAAGGTCCGGCAGTGATTGCGCCTCGTGCCCAATGTGACAAGCAAGCCTATCAATCGCACCTGAAATACGTGTGCGAACAACAGAACAATCTCGATCTTTTTCAAGATCAAGTGGTGGAGATCCAGCATGAAGATGGGCGCGTTACCGGGATTTTGACCGCACTAGGTATTGTTTTTCACTCGACAACCGTAATTGTCACCACAGGCACATTCCTGCGCGGTTTAATGCATATCGGACTAACCCAACATCCTGGCGGGCGAGCTGGAGAGGCGGCAGCAGTAGGGCTCTCTGCCTCATTGGAAAAGATGGGGTTTGAATTGGGACGATTAAAAACTGGGACTCCGCCAAGATTACTAAAATCTTCGATAGATTTTTCGAGGACAGAAATTCAAACCGGCGATGATCCGCCTGCGTATTTTTCGTTTTGGAAAGATGATTTGTTCCACGTGGAACAATCGAAACTCAATTCAGATAGTCTCGGGTCAGACCATCGCGATTATCCATACGGCTCGGTGCTGAGCAGAATTGGTCATCAATTACCGTGTCACATCAGCTTTACAACCGGAAAAACTGCCGAATTGATTCGAGCGAATCTGCATGAATCACCCATGTATTCAGGCGCCATAAAAGGGATCGGCATTCGTTATTGTCCCTCGATTGAGGATAAAATTGTTCGCTTTGCCGACAAAAAACATCACCAAATTTTCCTCGAACCCGAAGGCGCTGAGACGGATGAAATTTATGTCAATGGCCTTTCAACTTCGCTCCCGTACCGTGTTCAAATTGATTTGGTGCATTCGGTAATTGGATGTGAAAATGCCGTTATCATGCGTCCGGCGTACGCGGTGGAATACGATTTCGTTTTCCCCACCCAACTCAAACCCACGCTGGAAACGAAAATCTGCGCCAATCTGTTTCTCGCCGGTCAAATTAACGGTACTTCAGGCTATGAAGAAGCAGCGGCTCAAGGGCTTATATCAGGAATCAATGCTGCCATGGCGGTACAAGGAAAACCGCTCGTCATTCTCAAACGGGACCAGGCTTACATCGGCGTGTTGATTGATGATTTGGTAACCAAAGGCACATCCGAGCCCTACCGAATGTTTACGTCTCGGGCTGAATACCGACTTTTATTGCGTCAGGATAATGCGGATTTGCGCTTGGCAGAAATCGGATACCGCGTTGGATTGTTATCGGAACGCCAAATAAGCCAAGTGCGGGGTAAACAAGCTGCAGTGACAAGTGAATTGGATCGCCTCAATAAAACGCGGCACGACGGACGAACCTTGGCTCAGATTCTTGCCCGGCCTGATGTTGCCTATCAAACGCTTCCCGGAAAAAATGAAGCATTAGACCAAGAGACCGCGTGGCAGGTGGAGTTGGAGATCAAGTATGCCGGCTACATCGAGCGTCAAAAAACGGAAGTCGAGAAATTAAAAGCAATGGAAAATCGGCGAATTCCAGAAGGATTTGATTACCGCACCGTTCCGAGTTTGCGTTTGGAGGCACGACAAAAACTGACCCAGATCAAGCCACAAACACTGGGTCAAGCTGCCCGGATTTCTGGCGTTTCTCCAGCCGACATCAGCATCTTGATGGTATTTTTGAAACGCGCAGGCGAGCCTGCCACGCCACCCGATTCAGTCGACAATCACCAAGTTACAAAAACGACGCCCTCGTCAGTAGAATCGCCTGCTGCTTGAGAACCCGCCCCAATTAAGCCACATCAAAAAATAGATTGGGCATAATTCGACTGTCTCAGGGGAAAGAATATTTTATGCCAGTCACGCTGCTGGCGCTGAACCTGGCTGAACGCTTGGATTGATTTCCGTCGCATTCGAAACCAGTGTCGGATCCGTAACCGATTGTGGACGATAGGGTTGCACACTTTCAATGCGATGCCGCCGCATAGTGTTTTCCCACTCAAATTCTACTTCTTCTCCCGGTTTACGCCCCAAAAGCGCTTGGGCCACCGGCGTGAGATAGCTAATCACTCCAGCTTCGGGTTGCGAATCCCAAGCCCCGAGGATCGTGAAAATCTCTGTGTGACCCGTGGTAAGATCCGTGGTGTGAACCACGGTCCCCGGACCGACGACATCGCCGACGACTTGGGAAAAATCTGTACCCCGGGCGCGAACCAACTGTTCTTCCAACTCTTCTTTACGCCGCATCAGAATTTTCTGCATTTCCTTGGCGGCCTTGTATTCGTGGTTTTCGCTGAGATCACCGTAACTACGGGCAATGGCGATTTCCTTGGAATTGGCGGGGATTTTCTTGCGGACGAGTTCATCATATTCCTCACGTCGCCGATTCAAACTCTCCCAGGAAACCCAAAATGAAGTGTCCTGCCGCGGCTGTTCGCCGGTAATCAGCGATTGGATAGGCGCGTGACTCTTGACTATGCGCGCCAACAACGCCCGTTTATCCATGTCGTCGAACACCGGCGAGTATTGAAGCGCGCGGGTGAGATCCTTGACCACC
>MWDV01000081.1 GCA_002070715.1 Verrucomicrobia bacterium ADurb.Bin118 | reverse complement strand
ATCATCCGCACGTAGGGATGGAACGGTTTATGCCCGCGAAACGTGTCGGTGGCGGCGTGGATGCCCACGAACCCGTGGCCGCGCTTGATCCAGTCCAGAAATGCCGTCATGTCGGGAATGGGCAGATCACCGGTGGTGTTGTTGAAAATGACGGCGTCATAGCGCGACAATCCCTGCGGACTGAGCTTGTCCGCCAGCGCCCGGGTGTTGGCGGCATGGATTTTGGCTTTGTCCGGTTTGCCGTTGGCGTCCTTGAATTCCGCCGCCTCCGGATTCACGTCCACGATGTCCACCGTAAAATCGCCACTGTCGCGGCCCAATTGCTGGATGACTTGCGCGCCCAGCTCGATGGCGGAATGACGAAACCCCTCGGTCACCCCCACCACCAGCACTCGCTTCGGGGCGGCCAGGGCGGTTACGGCCAAGCCCAAGAACAATAGCGCCGCCACCCCGGGTAAAACCACGCGGGGGCTGGACGCCCGGCGATTCAACAACCTATTTTTCATGACATTCATTAGCGGACGGGCCATCAAGGATTTTAGACTCGACCCCGGAACAGGGAATTCATTTTCCGCGCGCCGGTCAAGCGCCGGAATGGCACGGATGGGCGCTGATTTCGGGTAAATCCATTCGCCGCCGCCAACTTTTCCTCCGCCCGCACCCGCCCAGCCATCCGGGGGTTTCCACCTGGTTTGGGGGGGGCGGCCGGCGCCGCGGAAGCCGCCTTTTTTCGCCCTCCTTTTTTGTGGACTTTCGAGGGGCCATTGGGCAGTACTGAGGTGGTATGTTTTCTCTTCAACGATTGTTCGGGAAGGATGACAAATTTTGCCAACTGCTGGAAGCAGCAGCGATGGAAGCGCATGCGAGCGTGCATCTGGTGATCGAACTGATCAAGAATTCGCACGACCAGCAGATTTTGGACGACCTTGCCGTGGCCCGGCGCAAAGAGAAAAAAATCGCTGAACAGATCGGGGAAGAGCTGGTGAAAACCTTCATCACCGGTTTGGAACGGGAGGATATTGAGGCGTTGTCGGTGGCGTTGCGGAAAATCCCCAAGACCGCCAAGAAATTCGCCCAACGCTGGCAGTTGGCCACCCGGCACCTCGAGGGCGTGGATTTCACCCGTCAGGCGGAACTGATGGAACAAGCCTCCGGCGTGGTGCTGACCATGGTCCAGCAACTCCGCAATCTGCAGCAGTTGGAGAAACAGCGGGATTTGAATGACCGGTTGCAATACGTGGAGAGTGAAGCCGACCGCCTGATGCTGGAATTGCTGCAGGAGCTGTATAGCGGCAAATACGACGCGTTGCGGGCCATCGTCATCCGCGATCTCTACGAGTTGATTGAAGAAGTCGTGGATTGCTGCCGGGACGCCGGCAACATCGTCATGCATATCATGCTGGAGAACGCCTGAAGTTTTCCCCCGATGATTCTTTCCCTCACCGTGATCCTCGTGGCGTGGGCCGTCGCGCGCGCCGGCGGATTTCGTGACCCGGTCCCTGCCCCCGTCATGACTGTCCCGCCGAAAGCGCGGCGGCGACGACGGTTGGGCGGAGCGGTGGGCGGGCGGGGTTGGGAGAGACGTGACGGTGGCTGATTTAAGAAGGACCCAAACCGATGGTGTTGATTCTTGCGATCGTTTTAGTGGCGCTCATTTTTGAGTTCATCAACGGGTTTCACGACACCGCCAACGCCATCGCCACCTCCGTGGTCACCAAGGTCATGACGACCCCGCAAGCGGTGGCCATTGCGGCCATTTGCAATCTCCTGGGAGCGCTGGCCGGGACGGAAGTGGCCAAAACCATCGGCACGGAAATCGTGGATATCAATTTTGTCACTCCGCTGACGCTGCTTTGCGCCTTGGGCGGGGCGATCATCTGGAATTTGGTGACGTGGTGGTGGGGGCTGCCTTCCAGTTCGAGTCACGCTTTGATTGGAGGATTGTGCGGCGCCGCACTGGCTTCGGCCCACGGCAATTGGGCCGTCATCCACTGGTCCTATGTCGAGCCAATCCAACGAAAACTCATCGGCCTCTGGCCGCGCGTCGTCGCGCCGATGTTTCTCGCGCCGATGCTCGGCATCGTGTTGGGCTTTGCCGTCACCGGTTTGTTGCTGTGGGGGTTTCACACGTTCCGCCCGCGGGTTGTTAACCGGATCTTCCGCGTCCTGCAATTTTTCAGCGCCGCCTGGATGAGTTTCAGCAGCGGGATGAACGACGCCCAGAAAACCATGGGGATCATCGCCCTGACGCTGTTCACCGCGACGACGCAAACGCGCGCGCTGGATCAACTGCCCGACTGGCTGGGGTTCCTGCACGCGCCGGAATTCAAGGTTTACACCTGGATCAAAGTCGTTTGCGCCGTCACCATCGCGGCCGGCACGGCGATGGGCAGCCGGCGCATCATCAAGACCCTGGGCAAGAAAATGGTCAAACTCCAACCCATCCACGGGTTCGCCGCCCAAAGCGCCGCCGCGGGGATCATTCAATTCGCCAGCGTGTTGGGCATCCCCCTGTCCACCACCCACGTCGTTTCTTCGACGATCATGGGCACGGGCATCACGAAACGGTTCAGCGCCGTCCGCTGGAGCACCGCCGAACGCATCGCTTGGACCTGGGTGATCACCCTGCCGATTTGCAGTTCCCTGGCTTACGGCATCTTCCGGCTGCTGGTTAAGTTGGGGTTGACGGAAGGCGTCCCGCTGCCTTGAGCGGCGGTGGGTAAATCCAGCCCGCGCCCCTTCGGGCGGAGAGGGGCGCGCTACGGATTGAGCAGTATATTCCGCAGACGCTGCACTTCCTTTTGCACCTGAGGATCTTTGAGTTCGTCCTGCCGGGGTTTCAACCGGCCGTCGAAAACCGCGCCCGCCATGCGGCCCGTCTTGGTCCGCGCGTCTTCGGTGCGTTGTTGCGCCGGGAGTTTATAAAACTGGTCCAGCACGGTCCGGGCCTCCCGATAGGCCGCGAGGACGAAGGGGGGCGCGATGGATTCGCCGAGTTGTAGTTTCACCCGGCGCTGGTCCGCCGGGCGGAGCGCGGTCAAGGGGAGACGCAGCCGGGAGCCGTTGGTGCGCGCCAGCGTCACCCAGGTACCGTCGAACTCCAGCAGCCGGGCCTCGATCACCCGCCCCGCTTGGTTGGTCCACAGATCAGCCTGCAGCGAAGCGCCGATCGTCAGGCACCCTACCCACAACATGCAAGCCAGTCTGCGCATGCATCCGCCTTTCGGTTCATTGCCCCCGGAGCCGCCAGAAACGACGCGCTTCGGCCGCTTCGACGTAGAACGTGACCCACTGGGTGCCGCCGGTGAACGTGCCGGCCATGAGCGGGCCGGTTTCCGTCAGTGAAATGGGGCAGATCTGCCAATCCGGTTCTTCCAATGTGGGCGTGAACTCGACCCAGTAGGTGAGGTTGGGAATCGGCAGGAAGCTGAAACTCAACCGGCCGTTGCTGTGGCGGGTCCACGCAGTCAACCGCAGTTCGCCGTCCGGCAGCCAGGCAAAGGTGCCCAGGAAAAATTCCTGATCATCCGGCACGCCATCGCCGTCCAGGTCCATGCCCGGCCCCACTTGGTGGAGATTCGAGATCACACCGCCGCTGTTGGCGATGACCAGCCATTCCCAATCGTCCGGTAACCCGTCATTGTCGGTGTCCTCACCCAAAATCAGGTTGACGTTGACACTGGCACCGTCGCCGCGGGCGCTGAAGGTATTGGTGCCGATGCTGGGTTGCAGGTGGCCGCCCATGCGCACCCCGATGGTCACCGTGTCCCCCGGCTTGATGTCGGTGGGGCCGGCCGTCAACGGATCGCTCACGTTGATTTCAAAACGGTAATTCGCGTCCATCGGCTGCGGCCGGATCGTGGTGCGGGCCACTTCGTTGGTGCCCAGGAACGCGCCGACCAGCGCGCTGTCCGGGCCCAAGCGCAATCCATAGGAATCCCGAATCAGCCCATAAACAATCATGGACGGCCGCAACGTCGGGGCGAAGGCCGCGCCGGCGACCAGCAGGCTGCCCAACACCAAGACTCGCGCTTTCATAAATTTCCGGTCCTTTCGCGTCGCATCACTTTTAATTGCCCGAGTAGGCATAGGTCAGGAAATACAGTTTGATGTCCTTGACTCCCTGACCGTCATAGGTGCCCGAGCCGGGCGCCAATTCCCGGCCGTGGATGAATTGCTCGAGGCCCCGGTTGGCGTCATCGAGCAGGGTGCCGCCGGGGATGATCAACAACCAGCGGGTGTTCCAAACCGAGCGCCCGATCAGACGGGAGTTGGTCGTCATCTCGTTCACATTGAAACCGCTGTCGTGATAGGCGCGCAGGGACGGGAGGCGGCGTCGGGCAAAGAACTCGCCGCCCAACACATCGGTGCGCACGTTCCAATCGGGCCGCATCCAGGATTCGTTCGAGAGCGGATACGGGATCGGCAGCGCCTGATCCAGAATGCTCCACGAACGGATGGTTTCGCCGATGCCGTCGGGCACGCGCAGGCGGTCCTCGCCCACCGGCACGAGATAGACGCGCGGCTGGTTGGCCAGCGTGCTGTTGCGATAATTCGAGAACCACACGCCCACCCCGCGCACCTTGGTGGCAAAGTGCGTGGAATCGTAGGCATTGTCCCCCGCCGCCAACGGCAGGCCAAAGAAGTTTTTCCGGAAATCAATCGTCGTGGCGAACGGAATGACCAGGCCCGGCTCGGCCGCGCCTTCGGGGGAGAACGGCAGGCAGTGCGTCCGGTATTCCAACACGTCCCGCACGTCCGCCACCTTGTAGCGGGTCAATTGCTCCCGCCAGATCTTGTCGAAGGCGCCGCCCGGCGGGATGCGGAACAACTCCTGGCGCAGCGAGAACATTCCGGTTTCGCTTTGTGGATTGTTAAAGTTCAGCCGGCCCTCCAAGACGGTCCAGTTGGCGCTCATGCGGGCCATGATATCAGCCAGCCCGGGATCGCCCGTGGACCCGCCCGGCAGCGGCGTGCCATCCGCGGCAAACCGCCCCAGGGCCCGGGCCCGCACAATTTGCGACAGAAACTCGCGTCCGGGCGCCCCCACCGCGCCATCGTGCCGGAGCAATCCGGTTTCATAATCGTACGCCTTGGCCGCCAGATACACATAACGGCGGGCCATGGCGAAGGTTTGTTCATAACGAACCAGGTCATCGTTCCGCATGATCTGATACGCCATGTTGCGATAACGGCGGCCGGTCAGGTCGCTGGCCCAGATGCGGCGCGCCTGCTCGCGTTCGACTTGGACCATGTCCCCGGCGGCCACGGCCCGGGCGTATTGCATCCGGAAGGTTTCCGCCTTCTGCAGCGCCACATCGAGATTATCCAGCGAGGACAGGTACGCCAAGGCGGCGTCCACGACTTTAAGGGCCAGTTCGGTGGAATCCTGGAAGAGCTGGGTGTTGGTCGCATTCAGTTCGATGATGCGCTTGCCCGTTTCGACGTCTTGGGCCGTGGAAACGATCTGCTCCTTGTTGGCGAGTTTCTGCACGGTGGTGGCAATGTTGACGGCGGCAGCGGCCACCCGGGCCGGGCCGCGCACGGCCGCTCCAATATCGAAGGCGAACCCGGCCACGCTGGGAATGGCGGCTTCCAGGGCGTTGTAAAGTTCCATGCCGTCGTCATAGACCTTGGTCACCAGCGCGATGGCTTTGTCCACGGTGGCCATGATCTGCTGGAGCGAATTCATCTGGTTGAGCGCGTTCACCGAGTCATAGTACGCCGTGATCTGCGCGCCCACCTTGTTGCGGTATTCCATGTCCGCCACGTGGATTTTCTTGAACTGATCCTCGGAGTTGGCCAGGGCGGCGGTGGCCTCGCGCAACGCCAAAACATACTGGCTCAGCGCGACCTGGATTTCGCCTTCGGCCCGCCGGGCGGAAGTGTAGTTGGCGGGTTTGGTGGGCAAACCATCGGGGCCCACCCAGAACGTCAGGGTATTGGTGGTGTACGAGATGTCCGGGCCGGCGATCTGCAACGGATCCAGCGTTTCCGTGGGCCCCACCCATTGACTGATAAAATCATCAATGGCATCCACCGGCGCGCTGATGACGCCATCGAACCACGCCACCGCGCTTTGCACCGCGCCGAAGACGCTTCGTTGCAGGGCATCGTACACGCCGAACACTTCATTGTAGAACGCGGACAATTCCGGAATCCCTAACTGATCCACCGCCCGGCGCGACATCTTGGCATAACCGGCCATCTGGGTGTAGCGCGCCTTGAGCTGGGCAAACCGATCGGCGTATTCCGGCGAGATGAAGGACAGGATGTCTTCGATGCCCAGATCGGGATCGGACGAAGGCAGCGGCGGCACCAGTTCCCCGGGATTATAAATGCGCGTGCCGCTGCCCACGATGGTGGGACGGACCACCGTGCTTTGAATCAGGGAAGTGTCCAGCGGCAGCCGGCCAAAGAAGTCGTACCGGTTGATATAGGCATAATGCTGGATGTCGGGGCCCAGATAGCCTTCCGGATAGAGTTTGCCCGGACCAATGTCCTCTTGATACGGGAAGCCGTAGATGTCCAGCAGTTGCCGTTCGTACGCCTGCTCCTGCTGGAACACCACGGTGTCCAAATCCCGTTCCTCATTCTGATCGCGCAACGCGGCGGTGCAGGTTTGGATGCGATCGAAAACCCCGCGGGCGACTTTCAGCGCTTCCAAGGCCTTGGTGTAGGCCTGCTCGAAGTGCGTCCGGCCCTGGTCAATCTCCGCCGGGCTGATGTCAAACGGAACGGCGCCCGTGCCCAACCCGAGCGGGTTCATCCCCCGATCCGCCATGTCCACCATCTGTTGCGCTTCACTGGCCGCCAGCACGATCTGGGTCAACTCCGGCACCGTGGTCCGGTCAATGACCGCCAGGGGATTCAGATTGGTGGGATCAGAAGTGTGCGGCAACAGCGCGTTGGCCATGACCCAGTCGAAATAGGCGCCCATGGTGACGCGCGCGCCCCATTCGCCCACGCCCCAGGCGCGGTCGGGGCGGATGTCCCGTTGCACGGTCCAGGCATCGGTCCGGCCTTCCGCATAGCTCTGGCTGTAAGTCCGGTCCATGATCGCCAGGCCGGTCTTGGCGCGGGCGGCCGCCGAGGCCGCAAATTTCAACTCGTGCAACGCGGACATGGTAACCTCCACCGTGCCTACACGAATGCCTTCCAGTTGCGGGAACCAGGTGAAATTCCGGTGTCGGAACAGGTAGTAATAGGATTTCAGCGCGGCGAGATAATGCCCCCAGGCATCGCCGTGTCCCTGCGGATACAACGCGGCGGCGTCCTCGCTGTCCACCACCCCATTCTGATTGCCCTTGAGATCGGAGATGCCGTAGTTCAGGGCGTAGGCCAGTTGGCCGTGCGAGATGTCGGCGGTGAAGTTCCACGGCAACCGGTTGTGGATCGGGAACTCGCTGGCGGGTGGATTGAGCGGCACGGAACAATCGCGTCCGCGCAGGAGGGCAAGCTCCTCATCCAACAGGGTGGGCACGATGCCTTGGAACGCAAAGATCGAAGGCGCCTCGCCCGCCAGGACGGGATCGTTGTTGCCCAGGGCCAGGCTCGGGTTCAGGGCATCGGCGTAGGCTTCGTTGCCGAGCACCATGTAAAGGTCGTTGAGCCGGCCGGCGGCGAGCATGAGCGCCAGGCAGATCCGCAACTCCGTCCCCATCGGATCGAGCGTGCTGTCAATGCTCAACCCCCGGGATTGTTCCAGCACGGTTTGATAAATGGGAATCAGCCCATATTCGTTCAACGCATCCAGGTTCATCGGGACATCCCCGGCGTAGGGCTGGCCCGCCTGCTGGATCATGCTCAAATCGAGGTTGAGCGCGTAGTTCATGTAGTCGCGGATGCGCTGGTCAAACGGGTTGATGGCTTTGAGCACCCGCTTGATCCAGCCCTCGCACAACACCGGCTCCGTCCATCCGCTCCAGTTGGTGGAGACCACGGTGCGGATCCGGGCGTCCAGCGCCCGGTAGCGGCAGCGCACGTAGGTGTCGCCCAGGCCGAATTCGCCGGAAGACCCGAACAGCGTGGTGTAGCGGCCGGGCTCCGAATTGATCAATTGCAACCAACTCGAATCATTGGTCGGCGCCAGGCCGCCCTCCGGCGCGGCATACTGCCACTCAAACGCCCACTGGTCGGGCCGCCCGGAGAAATCGCTGATATGCCGCAGGGTCATGTATTTATCGAGCGGATTGGCGGATTGAATGATGTCAATGCGCCCGCGGAACAGGTTGGTGGCGATGCGGATGACCTTCATGTCAATCGGATCGCCCGGGTCCACCATGTCGAGGTTGGTGCTGTTATTGAAGAGGAGGGTGACATAGCCGGCGCCCAGGCCCGGCGTGCAAAGCGCCATGCTGTCGAACGGCTGGTTTTCGTCGGTCATGGTCACGCGCTCGGTGGGCAGCGCGTCAATGGCGTTGGTCCAACTCAAATCAATGCCCACCACCCGCTTGGCATCCTTGGCCATCGCGATCAGGTCCGGGGTCAGCAGGTTGAGCCGCAGGTAATGGTAATTGGGATACTCGACAAACAAGCCCTTGAGTTGCAGGCGCTCCGTGGGATTGGCGGTGGGCACAAAGAACAGGCGCTCGCGCAAATCGGGATCCAAGTCGGAGAAGAACGTGTTGCCCGTCCGGGGATCCCGCATGGCGCGCATGCGCGGCGGCACATTGGTCAGCGTCACCTTGCGCGCCCGGGTGGGGTCAATCAACACCGCGCTCTGCCACTCGTCGTTGCCCGACCAGGCGGCCGATTGCTGATAAACGATGCGGACACTCTTCTGGCCGCGCACGGCGGGCAGGTTGTTCTTGGGCAGGGTCAACGTGTCCCCGATGGACAGCGTGGGGACAATCGCGGGCCATTGAATCGCGAAGGCCACCCGGACCGGGGTCCCGTTGAGAACGGTCGCCGGCGTGGGCTCCGGCTGGTCCAGCGCGCTCAACCAAGGCACCTCGGTGAGCGGCGCGGGTTGACTATCGGCGGACAACTGCGGAATCCAGAAGCCCAACTGCATCGGGTAGAAGAACCGCATGCCCACTTCGAGCGTGTCCCCGTCATCGCCGGCTTGCTGGGCCCAGAAATAACGCAGGCGGTCCCGGAAGAGATACGGGCGGTCGGCGAGGTCGCTGTCGGTGCGCGCGCAGTTGTCGGGCAGCACCGAGCGCAACGGCGCGGGCGGCTGGATCATCCGTCCGGCCTCGATGTGTTGGAGGAACCGGGGATAATCACGATTGGTGACGACCACCTGATAGACATCCATCGCCCGCGGCCATTGGGCCGGATCGGGCGTGTATTCCACCAGGACAAACGGCAGCGAGGTGGCGTCCTCCGTTTGGTTGGTCCGGTTCAGGTCGCAGCGCAGGGCGTAGGCGACCGATCCGACCATCAACGCGTGTTCCTCGTTCGGATTATATCCGGCGGCGCCGACATCGTTCTGGACGTAGATCTTCGGGTTCATGCCCGGATAAGCGCGCCCCGCGCGGCGCAACGCCAACCCAGCCTCCGGGGACAGATCCAACTCCACTTCGTTGGGCACCGGGCTGTCGAGATAAAAGACCCCCGTGCCGTCCAAGGGGAGCAAAACCCCGGGGCGGGCTGGGTAAAGCCGGTTGGCGTCGTAATCGAACCGGAACAGGATGGAGGGCTCGGAATTCACGTCCACCGCGCCGGCATGACGGGCCAGCACATCCTCATCCGATTGGGCTCCCCACCACAGGCGCGTTTCATCCATCCAGCCGCGGAAGTATCCAAACGGAACCGTTCCGCTCAAGCCGGCCCAGGAAAAGACGGCGCCCAATTGCACCGAATCGAACACCCGGCCGGCGTAGTTCGACAGCACCAGGCCGGGATTGCCCGCCGGCTGGCCGTTCACGTGGAAACGCAGTTCGCCTTCGGGATCCACGGAAAACCCGACATGACTCCACTCATGAGGCAGCACGGACTGGGTGGCAAACCACTCGTTGGTCGTGATCGTTCTGCCGCTTTGTCGGATTTGCGCCATGCCGGGCAGCCCGTCCTTGATAAAGAACGACAGGTGGCTGTAGCCGCTGGCGGCCCGCATGCTCATCACCCCGCGATAGCCGCGGACTGTGGTGGGCTTGATCCAGGTTTCAAAAGTGAAGCCGACGTCATAGAGCGGATCCTGCCATTCGTTGGTCACCACCGAGGTGCCCTGAATCGTCACCGTTCGGTTGCTGAGGAACTGCAAGCTGCCGGTGCCGTCGTCAAAAAGGCCGCCGTAGGCCGAGCCTTGGAAGCTGGCAATGACAATTTCCGGTGGCGCCGCCGGCCACTCGTTGCGGTAATCACACACCCGCGACGGCCAGTAGATGGGCGTCGGCATGCCTTCACGCGCCGCCAATGCCGTCGGATTCCACCACCAGACGCTCAGATGTCCGGCGTTCACCGCAAACACCTGCGATGCCAACCCGGCGTCCTCAACCGGATAGCCGGGAGGATACTGGTAGAGCGTGGGATGATACCGGTCCCACCGATCGCCCGGCGTGTTGGTAATCCCCGCGCCGGTGGGTGGCGCACTGGGAATCCGGAGCATCCCCGGCCAGGTATCGTAGTTGCCGCCCCCCGGCGCGCCGCTCCGGGCAAACGGGCGCAGTTCCTGGCCGATGGCCCACGGGCGGACGCCCTGATACACCAAGGGCGACAACTCGGGCACGATGCGCACGGTTTCAAACCAGACATCCTCCCCCACCGTGTACTTCAGCGTACACAACCCCGCCTGGAGCGGGTGCAACATCCGGCCCGCCACCGTGGCCACGGCGCTGGTGGCTTTGGGGAAATTGGTGGTGCCGCCGCTCACGGTCTCCGCCGCCTGATACGGCATCACCTGGGCCGCCACCTCCTGGGGGATGTACACCGGCCCCGGCGTGCCTTGCCGCCCGGTGACCAGCGCGCACAACTGGCTGTCCAGGTTCCAGGTTACGTCATAAATATCCACTTCGAACGGCCAGATGACGTCGAGCTGTTCCTTGGCCTTCCAGAAAATCTCCAGTTGCCACGGCGCGTCGGTGGGCCGGATGGCCCAAACCCAGCCATTGCGCGCGCCGAGCATGTGTTTGTAGGCGAAAATTTCGTCGGGCCGCACGCCGGTGGTGTCCACGCCGCCGCGGGTGATGTCACAGAACAGCGCGTTGGTGGAATTATCCGTGCGCTTGGGCAGCAGGCGGTCGCCCACATGCACGGCGAGCGTGGAACTCATCGGCTCCAGCACGTCCACCACCTCGAATCCCAGCAGTTCGCGGTTGGTGTTGACCCCCTCGGGCCGCCGCGAATACGCGATCAACACCCGGCCCTGCACGCCGGACATGGCCCGCAGTTCGCTGTTCTTGATGAAGATGCTCGCCGGCGACACCGCGCTGATGTTTTCGTTGGCGATGTGGGTGACGTTGGCCGGGTTCTGGTACGGATCGGGCACCTGGCTGTTGTAGTAAATCTTGACTTCATAATTGTTGCCGAAGCGCACGCGCGGCCCGGAGTACTGCCCTTCGGTCCAGAACAACCGCACTGGACGGCGCGACAGGTTCGGACCGATGACGTAGGTCTGCGTAAACTGGTTTGTGGCCAGCGCATTGGTCCACACCACCACGGCCACGCCCTCATCCACGGCCACAAACAGGTTGGTGTTGGCGTAGGGCAGCCATTGCACCGCGAAGGGATTGCCGTTGGTGGGGCTAACCCGGGGCACCCACCCCTCGGCCAGCAGGTCGGTGGCCTCCGTCGGCGGCGCCAGCGGATCCCCCACCCCATACTGTGCCGCCAGCGGCACCACGCCGGCACCCACACGGTTTTGGACCGTGAAGCCGTGCCATTGGAGTATCTGCCGATGCTCCCACCAGTTGGTAATCCGCAACCCGCCTCCCCCGGGCGTGAAGGCCGCGTCTCGATTCCACACCGCGTTGGGGGGAGTGAAGGGATTCGGCGCGCCGGGCAGCAATTGCGGCACTTCATACTGCGCCCGGGCCGGCAGCACCAGGCTCAAGGCGAGCAACACGCCGATCCGCAAGACCGGCAATCCGCGGCGCCAGCGGAGTGGGGAGTCGGATGAGATTTTCATCGTAGCACCTCAGGTTTGGGGGCAGGATGCTACTGATACTCCACCAACCCTTTCTGAACACCTAGGAGATACAAAGTCAATTGTCCGCCGGACGGCTGGGCCGTGAAATAGACTTGGATATACTGACCAGACGTGTATACGCCTCGTATTGTCGGGCTAGTATGGGCATAATACCATCCCACGACCGATACATCGTAGAGACCGGTATCGAGTCCGTGGGAGATCCCTGACACCGTGCTGGTGGGGTTCGCCACAACCGCCTTTCTAACAAACAGTGGCTTGTTGTTAACCGTGAGATTGGTGGTGGTGATACTCACCGATTTCCCCCTCAAATAAATGTCCGTGCCGCTCGTGGGGAGTAAGCTACTAGGCGTAGCCCCAATGTTGATGGTGGGAGACACGTTGTAATAGCCCATCAGCGGCGGCACGCTACTATATTCGTAACCCATAGTTATCGGGCCGCCCGCCGCCAACAATCGCAAACTCGGCGAGGTGCCGTGCGCTTCCACCCTGTTCGCGTAAAGAGGGTAACCCACAGGCAACCGGAGAGCACGGTTCATCCCGATTTCGCTGGTGGTGCTCGATATATTGGTTGTTTGCACGCCCTGCGGCGCGCTGAAGACGCCGTCCGCTTTCGAGGCGTACACGCTCTGGTGGGCGCGGTAGGCAAAGGGGGTGGTCAAAAACTGCTGCCGGGGCGTGGCTTCCACCGGGTTGGGCTCCGCCGTGCCGTTGGGCCGCGAGCGCACGGTCAACGCCATGAAGTAAATGTCCGGGCTTTGGGCGTCCGCGGTGTTTTTCCACATCACCTGCCAGATGGGCAGGTTGGTGGCCAGCAAGCCGGTGCCGCCGCTGCCCAGGTTGACCGAAAAATACCCGTCCTTGGTCGGCACCGTGTACCGTTCGCTCCAGAGTTTCGTGCCGCCGGAGGCCGTCGGGTACAGGGTCAGGTCTATGACGTGGTTGGCGTCGCTGTACGGCGTGTTGTCCGGGGCGACCAGCCGGCCTTGATAGTTGATGAGCGGCGGGATCATCGTCAGCGTGGTCGGAGGATTGCCCGCCGGCGCCGTGCCCACGAAGGCCACCAGTCCCAGTGCGATTATTCGAGCTGCTGTTTTCATTTGTCGTTCCTCAACCGGAGCCATGCACTCCGCAGATTGTTGGTTCACTGATCTTGCCGATTTTCAACTTTCACCCGCCGGGCGGCGCCACCGGAGGCGCCCTCGCCACCGCCGCGCCCGCCCTACTGCAATAAGGTCGCCACCGGCGAAACCCGCCGGAGCACGAACCGTCCTTCCGCTGTAATGACCCGGTTCGTCGCCTCCAGCGGACCGCCCAGGCCGTAAATTTTCTCGCGATACACCCCGCCGCAGACCACTTCGCCCCAGCGCGGTTCCGGGTTCACCGCGTCCGGTCCCTGGAAAACCATTTCAATCGCCCGATGCACCGAGAAGACCTCGACATCGTCCGTGTAGGGAATGTCATCCTCGGCCCGCCGCTCCTTGTTGTCGTGCAGCGGCGCGTAGGCATGGCGGAACGGATTCACGGCGTCGTCGCGCGACACCGCCACGCCGCCCCGGACCGCCTGGTTCGGCACGCCAAACGCGCCGTTGGTCAACAGCACCGGGGCCATGAACGGAAAATTCGCGCTCGCCAGGCGAAACACCTGGGCGTCCGGGTATTGGGCTTTGTAGGTCGAAACTCGCGCTTCGGTGGCCATCAAATCAGTGACCACGCCGCCGCTGGCCGGGTTGGGGCGCGTGCCCACAAAGACCCGTTGCAGAAGCCGCGCCTTGCCGGTGCTGTCCACATGGGCGAGCAGCCGGAACGTAAAGGGCCGCGCCACCGGACGCGGAGTTTGCGGCAGGCCGTACACCCCCGGCATCTCCAGCCGGCCCACCTCGGTCACGTTCACCTCCCCCACCCAAAGGCCCAGGGATTCCAGCGCCGACCCCAAGCGCGCCATGGCGCGGACGCCAAAACGCTGGCGCACCACGCCGGCCTGGCCGACGTCGTCGGTCACTTCCAGAATGCTTTGAAAGGCGTTGTTCGTATTGCCCGTCCCCAGTGCCAGAGCATCAGGGAGCAGGGCCAGGCGGAGCGTCGCGCCGGCCAGCAGTTGCGTGCTCCACGAGTTCGGCAGCGTTTGCCAAGTGCGCCCTTCGGCTTCGGAAATCCCGCTGACCACGGCATACTTCAGCGGCACCAAACCCGCCAGCGGCGGTGTGCCCGCCGGCGCCGGACTCGAGGCTTGATGGGCCAGCTTCACGCCCCGCGGCGCGCCGGTGAGATTACGAATCTGCACATACTGGGGCGTCAGCCGGCGGCCGAAATCCAACCAGCCCGCGGCCGATTCCACCTTTACCTCGATCGGCCCCGCGTAGGTCGAGTATTGCTGCGCTTTGATCCAATAGGCGGTGCCCGGTTTGATGGCCGTGGTGGCCGGAGTGACAATCCGTTGGTGCGCGCCACTGAGCAGCACGGCATAGAGTTCCCCGCCGCCATAGTAATCCGTCACGATGCGGCCCTCGGCAGCGGCAAAAAACGCGCTGAAACTCACCGTGGCCGAATACGCCGGCAGACCGACAAAATGATGCGCCCCCGGCTGCCAGGCGTACGGCAACGCCACCGGCCGGCCGGGAATTGTCAGATTTACCGTGCCGCCCTCCGAAACTTGGATCAGATAACCTGTGCCCCCGGCCACCTCCACCAGATTCAACAAAAGGCGATCCGGATGCGTGGCCGGAAACCAGGTCAGCCACGAGCCGCTTTGCGGCAGAACCGCGCCCGTGACTTCGTCATACTCCACCGCTTCCAAGGGCGCGGGCGCCCACCGGCGCACACTGAGGATGCGGGGATTGTTGCCAAAAACTAAATCGCAATCGGACGGCGTGGGCGCGACAGTCAAATAAACAGCGTTCCAGCCGGGAGACAGCGCCAGCGTCTGGCTGCTCCATTGCGCCCGGGCCATCGGGCCCAGACCAACGACGATTCCCACGCACACTCCCCATCGCACCCACTTCAAAGGTTCACGGAGCCTGGACATATTAAATCTCCTGTGCTGTTCCGGTCATTGGTCGCATCTG
>MWDV01000080.1 GCA_002070715.1 Verrucomicrobia bacterium ADurb.Bin118 | reverse complement strand
CGGGAGTTCCTTCAGCCGGACGAGCACCCGCGCCCGTTCCACCCGCGCGGCGCCGTCATTGGCGTCGCGGGCCAACACTTTGTCGAACAACGCCCGGGCGGCCTCCAGTTGGTCCGTGGCGGCGCGCAGTTTTCCCCGGAAAAAATCCACAGCGGCCCAATGCGGCGCCAACGCCGCCGCCCGGTTGAAATCGGCTTCCGCCTCCTCCCAATTCTCATCTTCGCGATACAGATCGCCGCGTTCCACGTAAAGCGGGGCCAATCGTTCCGGGGTGTTTGTGGCGGCGACGATACGTTGCGTGACTTCGTCAATGCGGATCAATAATTCCCCATGCGCCCAGCCGATTGCCGGGCTCAAGATGATCAACCCCAGGATCCCACCGATTACCCCGCCAAGCCAATTTTGCCCACGCGAATGCGGCAACTTGGGGCGACCCCGCTTCTCCGTCCCCGGCAACGCCGACGCCAAGACATGCTGTTTCGGCGTCGCGTCGGAAATGGAGCCGCGAAATGCTGTCATCGGTAAAAGGCCGGGGCCGGAAAGGCAGGCGCGTTGGCACCGCGCTTCACGCCCGCCCGCATTCGGTCCGTTCCAGTTCACGCAGACGCTGGACTTTGGCCGTTGACCCACCGCCGGCAAATTCGGATTGCACCCAGGCGGTGACGATGGTTTTGGCCAGCTCTGGCCCAATCACACGCGCCCCCAGCGTCAGCACGTTGGCATCGTTGCTTTTCTTGAGTCGCTCGGCGGAAAAGGTGTCGTGACAGGTGCCCGCCCAGACGCCCGGCACTTTGTTGGCAATCATCGCCATGCCCAGACCGGTGCCGCAAATCAGGATGCCCCGGTCAAATTCCCCCGCCGCCACCCGCCGGGCCAAGTGATATCCGACATCCGGATAATCCACCGGATGATCCTGCTGATAATTCAAATCCGTCACCGCCACGCCTTGGGCGCGCAAATGATCCGCGAGCACCGGTTTGAGCGGCAACCCCGCCTCGTCACAATCAATGGCAATTCGCATGGTTCGTCATCCTCAGGTTTGCTGGGAACAGCATGCGCGGTCGTGTGTCATTTCGCGGAATGGTTTTCGCCATAACCGTGCGCCTGCGCCGGCCAGGCAAAGGCAAACAAGATCATCCCGATGGCCGCCATCCCGGTCAGTCCGGCCAACCCGGCTTCCCAACCGTAATGTTGCACCAGCGCGCCCAGTCCCCAACCGGAGATCAACGTGCTGGCGTAGGCGAAGACCCCGGTGAAACCAATGGCGGTGGCCGCCACTTGTTTGGTGGCCAGATTGGCGACCACCGTCCCCACCAACGCCTGCGGGCCATAAATGAAAAATCCCGCCGCGCACAACAGGAGCGTGCCCAGCCAGATGGATTGTCCCGGCAGCTTCCAGAACAGGAGCATGGAAATGCCGGCCAGACACATGGAAATCAAACACACCCGCGCGCCGCGTCCGCCGAAAATCCGGTCGGTCAACCAGCCGCTGATCAACATGCCCACCACCCCGGCGCCCTCGAAGGCGAACACCATCCAGCCGGCGTGGGTGAGTTTGACCCCCTTCATTTCCGTGAGCATCGTCGGGCCCCAGTCAAAGACGCCATACCGCACGGTATAGACAAAGAAATTCGCCAGGCAGAGAAACCAAATGTATTTGTTGGTGAACGCCTGTTTGAGGAGCGCGGTGGAAAATCCTTTCGTCCCGGCTTCCGGTTGCGCGGTGCCCTCCACTTCCGGCAGCCCCACAGAGGGCGGGGTATCCGGCAACGCAAAGAGCAGGTAAATGGAACAGAGAATGGCCAGGCCGGCGGGCACGAAGAAACAAAGCCGCCAATCCCCCCACGTGCTCACCAGATACCCGCACAGCACCACCACCAACGCCGCTCCGATGGAATGCGACGTGTTCCAGATGGAAAAATTGGTGGCCAGTTCCTTGGGGGAAAACCAGTGGGTCATCAACCGGGCGCAGGGCGGAAACCCGATGCCCTGCACCAAGCCGTTGAACATCCACAACAACCCGAGGGTCAACACGGCGGAACTCAATCCGAAAAAGATGTTCACGACGGCCGAGAGCGCCAGGCCAAACGCCATGAACGTGCGCGCATTGCAGCGGTCGCCCAGAAAACCATTGCCGAACTTGGACAGCCCATAGAGCAACCCGTGCAGCGTGAGAAACAACCCCAGATCGGTCTTGGTAATGCCCAGGCTCTTCTCCATCACCGGCATCGCAATACTGAGGTTCTTGCGCACGAAATAGAACATGGCATAGCCGATGATCGAAGCGATGAGCACCCGGCGTTGCCAGCGGCGGTAGTGTTGCTTGATCTCGGTCGGATCGGTCAGCATCACCGGGGCGGGCGGCGCCGGTTCGAAGACACGAAAGGGCCAGGGAAAACGGGGGGCGGGGGCGGGAGCGGAACCGGGCGAATGCGTCATGTGATTCAAATACGGAGAGGGATGGGAATTGGTTTAATCTTCAGGTTTGGCGTTCCAGACCAACAAGGGAAGCAACAGAGCAAAGGCCGAGGCGATCACCCAAAAATGACCGGCGGCGGTGAAATCGTAAAGAATTTGGCCATCCGGACCGATGATTTTGTGGCTGTTTAATAAATAACCGCCCACGCCTTCCTGCAGCGACGCGCCGGCGTAGCTAAACAAACCAATGACCCCCATGGCGGCGCCGGTGGCTTTCTTGGAACAGATGTCCACCGCCATCAACCCGCCCAGATAAGTCACCAACGCGTACACGGTGTAGCCAAAGAACACCATGCTCACATAATCGCTCCACGGATAACCGGCCGGCACATAGACGAATGTCGCCGTGGACAGCAGGAAGAAAATGCCGAATAACAGACAGGGCACGTTGCGGCGGTGCTGAAAAAATTTATCCGAGATCCAGCCGCAGGTGATGGCCCCGGCAATGCCGGCGAACTGGGAGATGGAGATGATGGCGCTGGCCTTCGTCAAGGTGTATCCCTTGGCCTCGGTCAGGAACACAACCCCCCAGGATTCGAACGCATAGCGGGTGATGTAACAGGCGGCGGAAGACAACCCTAGAATCCAGACGGCCGGCCGGATGATGACCGCCCATTGCGCCCGGAGCACGGATTTTTCCTTGGCCTGGTGTTCGGCGTGCGTTTGTTCGCCGGAATACACCGCGATCGGCGGCAACCCGTACACCTGGGGCCGGTCATACATGAACAAATACAGAAACACCGCCGCGGTAATCCCCAGCAATCCCGGCGCGAAGAACCCCATCTGCCAGCCAAAGGCGCCGACGATATAGGCCGTGATGATGTAGGTCAGGCCGGTGCCGATGTTGTGCGCGGAAAACCAGATGCCGTACAAAGTGCCCCGTTCCTTGTTCGAGAACCATTGGTTCAGGGACACGATGCACGGTGCCGCGCCAAAGGTTTGAAACCAGCCGCACAGCCCCCATAACACGGCAAACAGATAGAAGCTGGAACAGAACCCCAAGACCACCAGCAACGTCGAGGAGGCCAGCAACCCCAACGCCAGAAACCGTTTGATGTTCAACCGGTCGGCGAGAAAGCCGTTGACGCACTTCCCGATCATGTAGGTGAGGAAAAACACCGAACCGATCTTGCCGATCTGCAAGGCGTCGAAGATCCCCGCCTCGAGCAGCGGTTTTTTGACCACCGCGAAGCCCTGGCGGACGACATAATACATGGCGTAGCCGAGGGTGATGGATAAAAACACCGAAATCCGGCCGCGCCGGTAGCGCCGCTGGATCTCCGCCGTGTCGGTCAATGGGGTCGCATCCGGCCCCGTCAGGAAGAATTGGAGAAATGACTTAAACAAAAAACACCTCGGCAAATTTAAGGGGTTGCAACATGGGCTGGAGATTAACCGCGCGCGTCAATCGGCCAGACGCCGGCGGGACCAAAAATGTGGTCCAACGCAGCCTCCAGCAATCCGGTGCGGACCGCCAGATCCAGCGCCGTGAACCGGCGCCGGATGCAATACGCCTGCCAGTAGCTTCGCCGCAATCGTTCCCGGGTGATGCCGATCTCCTCCGGCGCGGTGGGCGCGCCCACGGTGCGCAACATCTCCCGCAGCGTCGCCAACGGCATCAATTGGGCGCGCAACTGCTCGCGCAACTCCGGCCAGAGCGAACGCAACTGTTCCATCTGCGCCTGGAGCGCCTCCGGCGGACTGTGCTTGGCGCGCAATTCCTTCGCCGCGCCGGCGGCCAGTTCCCCCTCGCCCAGCCATTCCCGCGCGCGTTGGCACCACGTTTCCGCATCGGGCCACTGCCGGCCGCACGCGGCCGCGTCCAGTTGGTCCAACGGTTGCGCCAGCAGATACTCATACAGCGCCGCCACCGCCAGCGTGCCGATGCCGACTTTGAAGCCGTGGGAAGGGGTCTTTCCGTTGTGGGTGTGATGCTGCATGTCCCACAAATGACTGAACTGATGTTCCGCGCCGGAAGCCGGCCGGCTGGAGCGGGAGGATTGCATGCCAAAACCGCCGAGCATCAACCCTTCCACCAACCGTCCCACCGCCTCGGGATTGCGCGCCGCCACCCCGGCGGGATCCGCCACCATTTCTCGCAACCGGCCTTGCACAATCGCCCAGGCCGGCGGGTCAATCGGCTCAATGCCCAGCGCGTCCGCCACGATCCAATCAGCGCCCGCCGTGACTTTGGCGAGCAAATCAGTGTAACCCCACGCGTTCATCAATCCCGGTGCGGCGCAGATGACCTCCAAGTCCGCCAACACCGCAGTCGGCGCCGGGCACAGGAAGGTTTGCTTCGCGCCTTGATACGTGATCGAAGCGCCGAACGCGGTGTATCCGTCCATCGAAGCGGCGCTCGCCACACACAGATACGGACGGCCGGTGCGGTGCGACGCCAGCTTGGTCAGGTCGTTGATCGTGCCGCTCCCCACGGCGATGGGAATGGCCTGGTGCGGTTGCAAGGCGGCTTCCAGTTCGGTCACGAACCGATGTTCCGCGTACAAATCGGGCGCCCGGAAGATGAAGGCATCCTGCAACGGGTGGCCCGCCTTGCGGAAGGCTTCGACCACCCGTTGTCCGGCGGCGGCGTAGGTGTTGCCGTCCGCCACCAACATCGCCGGGCGGTCGCCGAAGTGGTCGCGATACAGACGCGGGGTTTGCTCGAGGATTCCCGACCCAATTTCCAGGGCGCGGGTTTCACGGGCGGATTGCAGGGCTTCCGCGAGAGTGAGGGAGCGGGGGGGCGGTATCATGGTCGGGTATCAACAGGGCTGCGGTTGCGGCCGGCGTAGTAGTCGCGCACGGCTTGCAGGGCAATATCGGGATAATCCGTGGCGAAAGCCATCACGCCAAGGTCCATCAATTGCCAGTAAATTTCCGGCGCCGCCAGGTCCCACGGCAGCACTTGGAAGGTCACTCCGTAGCGGCGAAGTTCCTCGCCGGTCGCGCGCACAAAGGCGCGGGAGATGTCAAACGGTTCGCTCGACGCGCGGTTGGTGTTGGCCCGGAGATGCAATTGCACCTGGGTTAAATCCGCGTAGTTCAACGCCCGCATTTCCGCGAGGCGATGGGTCATGTTGGTTTCCGGTCCCCGCAACCAGCACAAGGTCTTGGATTCCGGCACCAGCCGTTTCCACTCGCGGATCAACGGGTAATTCGGACTGGTGAATACCACCTGGCTGACCACCCGTTCGGCCCGCACCTCGGCGGCCAATTGCGCCAGGTTCACCTGTTTGATGTCGAGATACAACATGCGCTCCGGCCGGCCGGTCATGAGCTGGAATATCTCCGCGAGCCGGGAAACCCGGCGGCCCACAAAGGCGTCGCCTTTCCAACCGCCCACGTCGAGTGTGGACAATTCGGCAAAGGTGACATCCTTCACGCCTTTCCGGGCCAATTCCGGCGGGGGATTTTTCACCGTCCGTTTGAAATTGCCATCGTGGAAAGCGACGATCACCCCGTCCTTGGTCGTGCGCACGTCGGCTTCCGGCCACGCGCCCAGTTTCCATCCCAATTCAAAAGCCTCAAGCGTGTTCTCCGGTGCCAAAAAACCGGCGCCGCGATGGCTTTGCACCACAAACTGCTGGCGTGGCAGATGCCCGCGCACCGTCCATTCCCCGGATGTCTGGCGTGCGGACCGGGTCGGCGCCGCGCAGGCGTAGAGCAACAGGGCCGCGCCGGCCATGCCGGCACTCCATCCCAGCCGGACCAGGCGCCGGGGGCGCGCCCGACTACGCGGTGTTGCGGCAAGGCATTTCATTTCGAGACTCCATTGGGCTTTCCCCCGGACACCGCGTTGGGAAGCGCGAGCAGCGAGCGGGCGCCGGCGTCGTCCAAGATCAAGGACTTGACCAACCCGCCCCGGATGGCGGCGGCAATGGCCGCGGCGCGATCCGCGCCCACCACCACGCCCACCACGTGGGGAATGCGCCGCACTTGATTCAAATCCACGCTCAACACCCGGTCGCGCCACGGCGAATCACACTCGCACCCTTCCGCGTCAAAGAAGCGTCCGCAAATCTCGCCCACCGCGCCCAAACGCTTGAGGGTGCATAGATCGTTGGCGCTCAGCACCCCGCGATCCACGAACACCGAGTTGTCCAAGGAGCCAATCCCCACCAGGGCCACGTCCGTCGCGTCCAAACGCTGCCAGACGGAGCGGATTTGCTGGAGCGCCAGAAACGCGTCGCGCGTGCGTTTGTCCGGCACGAATGCCGGCGTGTTCAACGTCAGA
>MWDV01000079.1 GCA_002070715.1 Verrucomicrobia bacterium ADurb.Bin118 | reverse complement strand
CGAGTTCTACGCCAAGCTCTGCAAAGCCTACCCGATCGTCAGCATCGAGGACGGGTGCGCCGAGGGCGACTGGAAGCACTGGAAGCTGCTCACCGAGAAACTCGGCGACCGGGTCCAACTCGTTGGTGATGATCTCTTCGTGACCAACGTGAAATTCCTCAAGAAGGGCATTGATACCGGCACGGCCAACTCGATCCTGGTGAAGGTGAACCAGATCGGCTCACTCACCGAAACTCTGGACGCGGTGGAACTGGCGCAAACCCACGGCTACACCGCCGTGCTCTCCCATCGCTCCGGGGAAACCGAGGACGCGACCATCGCCGACATCGCCGTGGCGACGAACTGCGGCCAGATCAAGACCGGCTCGCTCAGCCGTTCGGATCGCTTGGCGAAATACAACCAGCTCCTGCGCATCGAACAGTTGCTCGGGAAAAACGCCGTGTACGCCGGCAAACAAGCGTTGCCCAAAGCGCGACGGTAAAACCGCGCGCTGCGAACATCCAGGACGCAGCCGACCTCCCGTCGTCTCGCGCTCCGTTTTTTACACCGGAAGTCGGATCAACCGGCTTCCGGTTTTTTCGGGACGACGCGCGCCGCGGGCGACGGCCTTGAGGCCGTTGGCCCGGGCGCGGGCGACGAGTTTCTGATGTAACCAATGACGATCAGTCCGCATACGATACAATTGATACAATTCAAAGTAGGCACTATGCACCGCCGGAGGGTGGCCGATTTTTCGAGGCGCTGCAGCTCCCTTCTGCGCTGGGCGCTCAACACCTTGAGCTTCACCACCCGGGGGTCACGATGTCTCCCGTCTTTCCCAGGTGGCGTCAAGAGTTCTGTGTAAAAGCTGGGAGTGGGTGACGGGACCAATGGGTGTTTATACGGTCAAAGACGCTGAATAGGATTCGTTGGCAACTGTTATGCGTGGTGAACGCGCACAGGGTGCGGATGCGCCGGCGCACTTCCACAAACAATCGCTCGATCACGTTGGTGGTGCGGAGGCGTCGCCAATGGGCTTTGGGACAATCGAAAAAGGCCAGCAACTCCTCCAGGTCCTGTTCCAAGCAGGCCACGGCTTTGGGCGCTTGGCGCTGCCAGCGGCGTTGCCAGTCGCGGAAGCGGCGGATCGCTTCGGTGCGATGGTCGGCTTGATAAATGAGTTTGGCTTCCTCCAGGCACGGGCGCTGAGAAGCTTTGAGTTTGTTCTCCAAGTTGCGGAGCTTGTGCGCCCAGCAGCGTTGATGGGGCACGGCGGACCACAAACGGCCCAGGGCTCGAATCAAGCCAGCCTGGCCATCGGTGGCGATGAGTTCCAGCCGCTCGCCGCGCAGGCCGCGACTCCACAAGTTCCAGAGGAAGCCATACCAGGTGTCCTCGCCTTCGGCCTTGACGATCTGGAAGTCAATCAGCTCCCGTTTTCCCTCGCGGGTGACGCCGTAGGCGCACAAGACCATCCGCCGTTGCACTTTACCTACCAGTCGAATCCGCACACTTACCCCGTCCAAGATGAGATAGCGGTAGTGATCGGCCAGGCGCCGGCGGTGAAAGCGCAACACCGAGGCGTCCAACGCCTTGCTGATCGCACTGACCGTGGCGGCACTCACGGCGTCTTGGACCAACGTTGCCAAGGCCCGCCCGGCCTGGCGTGTGGACACCCCCAAGAGAAACACCTGTTTGAGGGCTTCGTTGATGACCGGTTCGCGGCGTTGGTAACGCGGCAGCACCTGCGGATGAAAATGGCCGGAGCGGGTGCGGGGCACTTGGAGGTCCAACCCGCCCAGCCGGGTGGTCAGCCGCCGCCGGTAGAAGCCGTTGGCTTGGTCCACCCGTTGCGCCGACCGTTCATACGGCTGGACATTGAGAAAGCACTGACGTTCGTAACGCATCAGGCTTTCCAAGAACTGCTGGTATTGTTGCTGCATCAGTTGGTCGAGGTCTTCAAAGAAGCACTCGGGTTTTGCGTGTTGCAGCCGCCGCCAAACGGCGGCAGGCTCGTAGCTGAGGGCTTCGCAGGCTCTCATGGGTGTATCGCCTTTCATCAGGTTGAGGGTTTTCATTTGTTTGTTAACCCCGATACACCCACTCCACAGCTTTTACACAAGAACTCTTACGCTACCCTTTCCCAATTCAGGCTAAATTCAGGCTTGACGTAATGGGCCGTCTTGGTACACTGGGTCCAAACTGAGGTGACGAATGAGAGACGACGCGGTAAAGAGTAAGAATACAGGGCGACGCTCGCTGCCCACGCCGTCTGATTGTCACCGAGCGCAGCGAGGTTACCCTTGAACCGCCGGATAACGTGAAAGCAAGACTCCAAACTCAACCAAGCGCGGGTCAAGCGCGCTTACAAGCAAACCCCAGGAGAATTGACGATCGGATTTTCAAGTTGTGGCCTTTTCGACGCCTTCTGGGGCTTATTCGGATTATGGTGGTAGGGTTATTGTTTGTGCCTTCGACCCGAGCGCTTGCCGAGCCCGCTCCTTCTGTTGCCGTGACCCTTATCAAAGAGCAGGAACGACTGTATCGAGAACTCATAAATCGTAATGAGGCCGAGTTCGCTGTCATTTTCGACTACCTGAGGGAACTGAAAACAGGATCGAATTGGTCCACCACTTTACATAAATCCCCGAAGGAGTTTCCGCGTCTCGTCAGGCCGTTGCATGAAGTGATGCAGTTCTATTTTGCCGGACGAAAGCATTATGATGAAGAAGAGACGATTGACACGTTGCTTGATCTACCTCGCATTCCATTCGACATTGCGAAGAGTTTGGATGCCTCAGAGTTAACGCATCTTGCCAGGGCAGATTTGCAACTCCGGATCGCATGGTTCCAACGGTTAAGCGGCCTGGATTTAAAGACCGTCCTCGAAAACGATCCAACGATGGTCACCACCGGATTGTGTTTGCAGTTTATTCGCGACCTGGAAAGGCCGCATTTATTGCAACAAATGACCGGCGATGATCTTGATGCCCTCATGAATTGCTTGGAAAGACTCCCGGAGTTTTCTGAGCAGTATCTTTCCAATCTGGTTCGCATTCACGAGACAAGATTCCCGGGGAATGGCTACTTCGCCGATCGAGAGGCGGTGCCTAATCGATTCGCCGTTTATCAGAGTCTGGTGCAACCGTTCCAAACCAGGGTGCCATTACTGTATTCGGAGCTCTGGGAACACAACCCAGCAACGTTCGCCTCTCGGATTGCTACGCTGGGGGAGTGGCTGGAAAGCGAACTGAGTCGGGCAAGCCATGCATTGGCAGACATCAAGAATTGGAAGGAGGACGGGATGGAGGCTACCAACCAATGTGTGGCGGCATTACAGGAACTTGGGGTCGCGCTGGGAAGATACAGAATCCCCTTTTCGACGAACGGAGTCGTGTTGCCGACCAGTTCACTCTCGGAGACACAGCTGAAGCATGTTGCGCAGATTAGCACTTACCTGTGTGACGCAGAAGCGCGCTTCTTCAGCGACATCCGCACTACACCGGATAAGTCTAGTGAAAAGGAAAAAGGCGGCAGCGAAGCCGTGCGCAGGCGCCTGATGAGTCTTAGACAGCCGCTCGCGATATGGATCGCGTATTACGAGAAATGTTCAACGCCAGAATTGAAATACAGACTCGTCTCCCTGACTCAACGCTTGGTTGACATGAAAAGGATTGTTTCCGGAGAGTCGCCAAAACAATAGGATAGCCGTGAGAAAAGCAACTATTTGGCTCATTATTCTAGCGCCGGTTTCAAAACGTGAATTGATGCAAGCTGACCTCTGAAAAAGGTCGTTTGAGCTGTGGCATTTAATAGCACTAAAATTTTTCAACGGGAAAACGCGTTTTCGAACCGGAAGCAGCGGCGCCTGGGCCCCGACCGACTGACCGGTTTCGCCCGTCGGCATGCGGCCTGAGTGGTTTTCTTTATGCCGCGCTCAAGTTCGCCAGCCGTTTCAAGGTCCAACAAATGAATTTGAATTCCAGTGCCAACCGGTTGGCGGCTTGGCCCACAGACCGCACCCACCGATAACCCGCGCTCCGTTTCCACCAACCGAACACTTTCTCATTTTTGCAGCGGATCGCACTGAATCATCGGTTCAAGCGCACGTCCGACGCCTTGAGCTTTTCTCCCCGCACAGCCTGGCACAAAATCCCGTTGGTCACCCCCCTTTCGGCCACACCAGGCACTGCGCGCCCGACTACAATACACTTTGTCGGCCACCACCATCGTCTCGTCGCCCCGCACCACTGTTTCAAATGCCTAGCTATCATGTACGTGGGCCGCCGTCAGCGTCACCGCCCGAATGAGCGTGTGGGTCTCATCCACCGCGACATGGACCTTGTCGCCATCATGTGGCTAGCCTCGTTTGACCGTGTAGCCCGCGTCGCTATTGCCGCCGCAGGGATTGGCCTTGACCGGCGCCCGGCGGGCGACCCGCCGTCGCCAGATACATCGCCTGCAGGACCCGTTCGATCGGTCGCCAGTCCAGAGCCGTGTCGAGAGTTTGTAAAAAAGCATTGGTGGGCACCGAAGGCATGAAGCAATCCAGAAGGCCCAGCTGAGGGTTCATTGTGGTCTGCATACCCTTCGGACCCATTTCAGCCCATCCCGTTCAAAAAGAGTTTTTCCGAGGTCTCATGGTGTCTTACTGGCTGGATGCTGTGCGGACGGCGCCAACGTGCTGCCGGATATCCTGCAGTCGAATTATCTGACGCTAAAAACTGGATCTTCCGTTGAGACGGGGGCGGGATGCTCAAAGTCGCTCAGAAGATGTTCCATCCGAAGCGCCGTATTCCAACCCGCAAACGGCTGACTTCAGCGGTCATACCGTATCACAGCCTTTGGTATGCGTCATTCCGCCTCCGTGCCTGTTGGTCGCAAAATCCCAGCCGTCGCTGGCCAATGAATTTGACGTGGCGCGGGCAACTTTCGCTTCCCATCGGTTGGCACCGGTGATTAACTCACCGGAGTGAACGTGAACCTGGGCATCTGGAAAATACTTAACCGCGTGGTGCTCGTCCTGCTGGCCGGCGCCGGGTTGGTGGCGTTGGGCCTGTGGTATCTCCCCTTGATCAAACAGAATGAACGGGAGCGGAAAGAGATTATCCGCCTGGACACGGAGATTCAGCGGGAGGAGGAAACCGGGAAGCAGTTGAACGCCGCGATCCAATCGTTGAACCACGATCCCAAAGCCCTTGAACGTCTGGCGCGGGAACGGCTGGGCTACGCCAAGCCGGGCGAAACGGTCATCCGCTTTGAAACGCCCGCCACGAATCTACCGCCCCAACCGTGAAGCGGGCCCTGCGGCGGCACGGCCGCTCCGGCCTCACACGGTCATGATTTCTTTCTCCTTGTTCGCCAGGTGGGTGTCAATTTTGGCGATGTGAGCGTCGGTCAGCTTCTGCAATTCTTTCTCGGCTTTTTTCTGATCGTCCTCGGTCACGCCGCTGTCGTGGGCGTGT
>MWDV01000078.1 GCA_002070715.1 Verrucomicrobia bacterium ADurb.Bin118 | reverse complement strand
CATCACCCTGCAATTCCTCGTTGAAACCGTGGTGCTCTCCGTGGGCGGCGGGTTGGTCGGCGTTTTGCTGGGGATTCTCGTTCCATTTATTGTTTCCCACCTGACGGAGATGAAAACCCTCGTGACCTTGTGGTCGGTGGTCCTGGCCTTTGGCATTTCCGGCGCGGTGGGCATTGTGTTCGGCCTTTATCCCGCCAAAGCGGCGGCGCAACTCGACCCCATCGAGGCGCTGCGGCACGAATAATCCGGCGCGCGCCGGGACTGGGGTGATTTAAGTTTCGTCGCGCGGAGGCGCGCGTTATTCTCGGTGCATGGAAAACGCCAATCCGACACTCCAGGATAAAATTGGGCAGATGGTGCTGGCCGGCTTTCGCGGCCTCGAACTCAGCGCAACGGACCCGCTCATCCAGGACCTGCGCACCCGGAATCTGGGCGCGGCGATTTTGTTCGACCAAGAAATGGCCGATCAAACGCTCTCCGCGCGCAACATTCAGTCGCCTGCCCAGGTCAAGGCGCTGGTGGCGTCACTGCACCAGGCCGCGTCCACGCCGTTGCTCGTGGCCATTGATCAGGAGGGGGGCCGGGTCAACCGGTTGAAGCCGGTCTATGGATTTCCCGAAACTCTTTCCCACGAGGAACTGGGACTCCGGAACGATCCGGAATTCACGTTCGCGCATGCCGCCTTGATCGCCCAGACCCTCGCCGGCCTCGGGATCAACTTGAATCTGGCGCCGGTGGTGGATCTGGATGCCAACCCCGACAATCCCATCATCAAAGGCAAGCGGCGCAGTTTTCATGCGGACCCGGAGATCGTGACGACGCACGCACTGGCCTACGCACGGGCCCATCGTCAGCACGGCGTGCTCATCTGTCCCAAACATTTCCCTGGCCATGGCAGTGCGCGGGGCGACACGCATCTGGGATTGGTGGATGTGAGCAAGACGTGGACTGAACGCGAATTGATTCCGTTTCAACGGTTGATCGAATCCGGACTGACCGACATCATCATGACCGCGCATGTGTTCAACGCGAACTTGGACCCGGAGCGCCCCGCCACGCTGTCCGCGCGCGTGCTTCAAGGCATTCTGCGCGACCGGCTCGGCTACCAGGGGCTGATCGTCAGCGATGACATGGAAATGCGCGCCATCACGTCGCAATTCGGTTTGGAAAGCGCCATTCAATTCGGGATCGAAGCCGGGTTGGACATGCTCTGCTTTGGCAACAACCTGAGCTACCACCGGGACATCGGCGAAAAGGTCGTCGGGATTATTCGCGGTCTGGTGGAGGCCGGTAAAATATCCGAGGCGCGGATTGACGAATCCTACTGCCGAATCCAGGCGCTGAAACAACGATTACCGGTCTCGGCTTGATCCGGAGTTGAAACATTCCGGCGGTGACTGCGCTCTCCCCTCGGCGTCAAGACAGGCGGGAGTGAACAGGCGTAGAGCCGCAGAGCGCGGCTTTACAGGCCGTGATTTCTCCTCATCCAATGGGGAGGGGAGGACTCCGCCGCCGGTCACGGAACAACGACCTGCCAGAACCGAGGTCCGCCGGTGGGTAACGGCAGGGCGATGGTTTGGAGATCGTTGGTCAAGGTGAGCGAGCGGTTGGTCGTCCAGACGCCCGCCGCCAAATCGGTGCTTTCCAGCAGATGATACAGCCGGCCCACGTCGCCGCTGAGGGTGAGGCGTAGTTCGCCGGGAGTGCGTTGCAACGTCAGGTGCGGGCGGCGGACGACGGACGGTTCCGGGTCATCGCTGAAATCCGGCACGCCATCGCCATCCGTATCCGTGGGATCGTCTATGGATAAAATCCAATCGTAGTAATCCGGCTCGGCGGTGTTGAGGTCGCCATCGGTCAGATCGAGATACCCGTAGTAATTCGTCGGTGCGTACGGATCCCGTAGAAACTCGCTCGCGGTATAGGTCAGGGATTGGCTGTATTCATTGGTCCACGTCCCTGCTTGCAGCAAGAGTTCATTGTGGGGTTGCAGCGGTCGTTTGACGAAAACTACCGGCCCGCCCAAGGTGTTCTCCGGCATTCCCGTCCGCTGCAGCAAGACGTGTCCGGTGACTTCGTTCTTTCCTGGCGTATAAGTCAATGGTCCGGTGTATTCGATGATTTCAAAGGTGTGGGTGAAGACGCCGAGGGATTGAAACGCGTTTATCCGAAAATCCAAAGTGCAAGTGCCGGTGTGGCTCCCGGCGCCGCGCGACCATGCGGCTTGCACCGTCCCGCTGGACAGCCCGGCAAAATCAAAAATCCCCGTGCTGGTGGTGTTGACCGCCTGGTTCACTTCAAAAAAATCCGGCCACCCATTTTCGTCCGCATCTGCCGTCAGCGGCACTTCCAGCCGCATCCAGCCCGGGATGGGATCATAGAGGCCCCACTCATCGTTCAGGGATAAATAACTCCCGTATGCCGTGGCGCTCTCGTAAGTGGGAAACAACTCCCCGTTGATCCCGAACTTAATTCCGGTCAGATCCAGTGAGTGGGAATCAAAAGGCTCCGTGCCACGATGGAAACGTACGGAAGAACACCAAGCCCGCGCCTGGGCCTGGGCCAGCGCCGCACTCGTCGCGCCCAGCAAGCCCGCGACCACGACCACGCCTATCCACGTTTTTTTCATGAAAATCCTTTCGTCCCGATTAGAAGGCGCGTCCCGGAGGAAGTCAACTGGGGTTTCGCGGAAGGACAGCGCGCTGGATGGTTGGAAGCTATCGCCTCAATCCTTTCGTCCACAGCTTGCGCCGATTCATGCCGATGAGGTCCCGGAATAAATCTGAGCAATCGGCGGCATCGGCGGATTCATTTTTCAGCTCGTTGATGGCGATCCTCATGGATGAGGCGGCTTCCGGAGCATTGTCAGGCTCACCCAGTTGCGCGCAACTGCTGAAGCCTCTTCATGGTCGGGCGTAAAGCAGTTGGCCGACTTCGCGGCTGGCCGCAATCGTCTCGGGATACGGCGTGTCGGCAATGTCCACGAACCCAATCTGATAATTCTCCTCGTCATACACCCGCCCGGTGGTGTGCTGGTCCATGTATTGAAACCAATGCGTCCCGACCATTTGCGGATGCCGCAGCGCGCCGAGGACGTATTCCTTGTAGCTTTGCGCCCGGTCCGCCTGGTTTTCCACCGGCACCAACCCGGTGTGGAACATCCCCCGATCCAGCGCGCCGAAGTGGAACTCGCCGATGAGCAGCGGTTTGTCGTGGCTCGGATTTGTAAAATTCGCCACGCTCCGCCGGTAAAGGTTGTAACTGATCACGTCGCAATACCGTCCGGCGGCCAGGTCGGCGAGACGATTGGCGCCGGCGAAACGGCAGCCGAGATACAGTTGCCGGGGCGCGACGGCGTGGATCGCCTCGCGCACCACGCGGAAGTAGGTTTCGGCAATTTTCGAATAAAACGCCGTCAAATCAGCGCGCGCTTTCTCCCCCTCCGGGAGTTCTGACGCGGCGAGCCAGGCCTCCCAGGAAGCGTGGGCGGTGCCCCAAGCGCGGTTCAATTGAGCGATGTCGCCGTATTTCGCCTGGAGGTCCGCCCGGAAAGCTTGTTTGGCCGGTTGATCCGGCGCCGATTGCAGCGTCGCCACCGCCAGCGAGGTGTCATCGCCCCAGGACAATTCGTTGTCGGAAAAATAACCCAGACACCAGGGGTCGTTGGCGCTGGTGTTCCGTTTGCCGGCCATCGTCCGCCGCACGCTGTTCGAGAAACTGGGATCAAACACATCGGGAAACTTGCCCCAATAACCGCCGCTGCCTTCGATCCGCCGCGCGCCCTGCGAGCTGAGGTTATCCGTGTACGGCGTGCGTCGTAGGAGAAACACGCGGGCATCCGACCAATTCGCGATGGTGTTGATGCCCCAACTACGCAGTCGCCGGTGGATGAGATCGGCGTAAACGGATTCCCATTCTGCGCCGTATTTGCGTTGCACATTGGCCAGCCCAAAACCGAAGCACTCGGGGGAACGCCCCGCGTAATGACCTTTCAACGCGTACGCCTTGACGTGAAACCGTCGAAACACCTCGGCATCGCCGGGGAAATCCTCAAACCAGGCGGCGCGGCCTTCGATGGGGGTGACGTCCACCGCCGGCACACAGTTGAGACCGTGGGAGAAAAACAGGCGGCCTTCCGGATCCACCAACCACCATTTGCCCTCGTGTTTTTCCGTGCGGAAAAATCCCGTCGCTTGCAGTTGCGGTCCCCGGGCCCAACCACCGTATTGATTCCAATGCCCCGGTCCCGGCTGGGCCGCGAGTTCGCGCGCTTCCGTTTCCCGGCGGGCCTGCAGTTCCGCCAACGAATGCACTTTGCCCGGCCAATCCTTGTGTTTGTATTGCCCGAAGGTATCCAAGAACGGGAAGAAAGGATCGGCATCCGTTACCCAGGCGGTGGGCGGCGTGTACGCGCCCGTGACGCTGACCTTGGCGACATCAAACTGAGCCGCCGCCTTGGGATCGGCAACGAACAGGAGAATTTGCGTGATGTTGGTTGGATTCACCGTGCCCGGACCGCCCGCACGGACCGGGTACCCGCGCATGCCGAACAACTGCCCGTCCAGCCGATCATCGTGGGCGCGCCGCAGCGGCACGGACAGCAAACCCGACTGACCGGCATCCAGCGTGAGGGAACCATTGACACAATGCCGGGTGCCATCCGCGCCGGGATTATCCACCCGGCAATGCAGGGTCGTGCGGTGGGTCCCTGTATTCCGAACCGCCACTGTCACGCGCGCGTAAGGCGACAAATCCCAATGCCCATCCGGCGCGGGCAACGTCACGCCCGGCCATCGTTGCCGGGTGCCCGTGGCGAGCCGGAGCACGGAAGCCTGCGCCGCTGGGACCAGGCTGAGCCGGGCATCGTTGGTAGGAAATCGGGTGAGCTGGGTTGCCGCGTTGAAGTGGAACAAAACCCGGTCCGCGGGCCACCCCGGCACCGTACCGAGCAATCCGAGGAGCAATTGCGCGAACAAAAATCGAAAGGTCATGATGTTCAAAGCCTGAATCGCCTGTCTTGTTTAGAACATCCGGGCCGTTCGCTTCAAGTCCCGGCTGGCGGAGAGTAAATTAAGCCCGGGCGATCGTGCCTCTCCACCGGGGGGAAACGGAAGGGGTAGGCGTGCGATGCCAACCAGCGCGCGGATGGTAATTCCGTGACCGGGGCGGCCCGCACTGCAATTCAACGGAGGCAAAATTTTCAATCCCGGCCCCCGGCAAAAGATCCCGGTTGGTCCGGCGAAGTCAGGTTTCCGGTTTTGCCAGCCAAAACTCTTTTACTTTTTCGAATTTGCCGATGCGCTTGTGAATCTTGGCGATTTCGCGCGGGTAGAACGCCAGGACCGTGTCGCAAAACTCCAGCATCCACGCGCGACGTGGCTGACGGGGATCAATTTTGATGTGCTTGGAATCGGCGATTTGAATCTGGCCGGTGCCGAGGGCACCGATGGTCAAACAATCCCACCGCAGATGTTCAATCGGAACAAAGTGAACCTGCTGCACCGTGACCTTCGTTCCCTGGACGGCATATTTCACCATCAGCATGAAGAAGTAGTTGGTGTCGTCTTCGTAGAAACGGGCGAGGCGGTCAACCGAGGTCAGGTTCGGCATGTTGAAGGCCGTGCCTTCACGGTGCGTTTTTACATCCACGACATAGTAATTGTTAGCCCGATCCTTGAATGCCAGGTCGGCCATTGCCCGACGGGCGAAGCTGGCGGAATACACGCCCACGAGGTCGCCAAGAATCGCGGCGAAGTTGTCTTCGATGATGGACTGAATGGCGTCGCCAGCGGCGCGGGGGCTCCCAGCGGTATCGGGGGAGAGGAAATCCGCCTGCTCGTTCAGCAAGGCGCGGACTTTGCGCTCAATACGTTCGCGCGTTTTGGGTTCAAAGAGTGGCGAGTTCATTTTGCCTTGGATTTGGTAGCGCGATATGGCGCGAGTGATTCGAGCAACATCGGATGCGCGTCTGCGGCCGGTGTGGTTGGCTTCGGTTGCACATTCAACGTGTTGCGCTCCCAAAAAACGCCTCCGGTATAGCCTTGAATCGAGGGGGCATCGTTCGCGAGGGCAACGCGCTTGGCGGCCAGGCAGGCGAACCGTTCCTCCATCTCAATGCCCAAGAAACGCCGTCCCAATTTACGTGCCACCACCGCCGTCGTGCCGGAACCGAGGAACGGGTCAAAAACAAAATCGCCCTCCCGGCTGCTCGCCAGCAGCAGCTTCGCCATCAATTTCTCCGGCTTTTGCGTGGGATGGTCGGTGTTCTCCGGCATGGACCAAAACGGCACGGTCAGGTCCGTCCAGAGATTCGAAGGGTGAGTCAGGCGGAATGGGCCATCCGCCTCGTCCTGCCAATCCTTGGGTTGGCCGTTCTCGCGATACGGCGCGATGACCCGGCGCTTCAGCTTTACCGCGTCCACGTTGAAGCGGTAGGCGTTCGACACCGTGGCGAACCAGATGTCCTCGCTGGCGTTCTTCCAGTTCGTCTTCGCGCCGCGCCCCTTCTCGCGTTCCCAAGTGATGCGGTTGCGCACGATAACGTGCCGGTCCAACACGCGATGCACGGCGGCGGACGACTTCCAATCGCCGCACACATAAAGACTCGCCGTGGGCTTGAGCAGCGGCAGCACGCGGACGAACCAATCCGCAAACCACGCCTCATACTCCGCCAGCGACCGCTCGCGAAAACTCTCCGCGCCGAACCGCTTGGTGAGGTTGTACGGCGGGTCGAGGATGAGTAAATCCACGAAGGCCTTGGGCAACTGCGGCAACAACTCGATGAAATCGCCGCAAACGATGCGATCCGTCAAGGCCGCCACGCCTCCTGGCAATGGCGCGCGCAAAAGCTGCTGCGCCAAGACCGTCTGCTCAGACTCCGAAAGCGTCAGGGTGCGATTGCGCGGAGCGCGGGGTTTGTTGGGCCCGTTCATGCTATCCAACACATTCGGGCGTTGACTGGCCGCGCCAATCCCGTAACCCGGAATTGATCTGCGTCTGGTTGACGACAGCCAGCTTTTGACGGTTGATGGTTCTCATGCTCGTCATTGGATTCTAAGGAAGCTCCTCTGACGATGCACGCCAGAATAAACTGAAATGGGGGTGACCCCCGGGGCCATCGTGACCCCTCTGTGCTAGTCGGACAAACCGTGGTTAAATTGAAAGTGATGAGTCAACGCCGTTTCGAGGAACTCAAAGCGTATCTTGTCTCTCTTTGGCAGACCGATGCGCTTGCCGGGGGCGGCTTTCCCCGTATATTCGCCCGATGACCAAAACAGACAGGCCACGGGTGCTGGTGGGCATGAGCGGCGGGGTGGATTCCTCGACCGCGGCCGTGCTGTTGATCGAGCAGGGGTACGAAGTGATTGGCGTCACTTTGAAATTGTGGTCGCACGATTGTTTCACGCCTTCGGAGGATTTGTTCAAATGCTGCGGGGCAAGCGCGGTGGCCGATGTCCGGGCCGTCTGCGAACGGTTGGGCATCGCTTTTCATTTGATTGACGAGGCCGCCGAGTTCCGCCGGGGGGTCATCCAATACTTTGCTGATGAATATCGCGCGGGCCGGACGCCGAATCCCTGCGTGATGTGCAACGAACGGCTGAAGTTTGGCACTCTCTTCGCCCGGGCGGACGCGCTGGGCGCGCAATACGTGGCCACGGGGCACTACGCCCGCGTGGAACAGACCGCCACGGGCCGGTGGTTGCTGCGGCGCGGCTGCGATCCGCGCAAGGATCAAAGTTACTTCCTATTCTCCCTCCGCCAGAATCAACTGGCCCGCGCCTTGTTTCCGTTGGGCGGACAAACCAAAACCACCACCCGGGAGAAGGCCCGGCATTGTCAGCTCCAGACGGCGGACAAGGCGGAGAGCATGGAAATTTGTTTCGTGCCGGGGAATGATTACGGTCAGTTCCTGCGTCAGCACGCGCCGGGACCGGCCCGGCGGGGCGAGATCGTGGATGCCTCCGGCCGCGTGCTCGGTCACCACGAGGGCATTGAGTTTTACACCATTGGCCAGCGGCGCGGTTTGCGGATTTCCGCGCCCCATCCCTGGTATGTCGTGGACTTGGACCCTGAGCGCAACCGGGTGGTGGTGGGCGACAATGCCGCGTTGGAACGCGATGAATTCATCGTGGAACGCTGCAACTGGATTCCTTTCGATACGCCGGACGTGGCTGTGGAAGCCACGGTCAAAATCCGTTACAACCACAAGGAAACGCCGGCCACCATCACCCCCCTTGACGGCGCCCAAGCGCGTGTCCGCTTGCACGTGCCGCAACGGGCCATTACGCCCGGCCAGGCGGCTGTGTTTTACCAGGATGATTTGGTGTTGGGAGGTGGGTGGATTCGCCGCTGACACGATGTCCGGGATGAGGACCACAAGACCCGCATCTTGGGGCGGGAGATCGGCGGTTCCGACGCGCGCTCGCCTTTTCCATGGCCGCCCGCTACGCTGTCTTCCGTAAACGCTTGAAGCGGGCATGAAGAAATACTGGCGCGTCATCAACATCGGCATTCAGAACCATCTCGCCTACCGGTTCAATTTCCTGGCGCGGACGTTGTTTGGACTGATTCCGCTGATGGCGATGTTGATGCTCTGGCGCACGATTTACGCGGGCAAAGGGGCGGACGCCCTGGTCGGCGCCTATACGCTCGCCGAAATGATTTCGTATTATCTCGTCGTTACGGTCGTGAGCGCGCTGACGATGGTCAGCGATGACGACTGGCAGATTGCCGCCGACATCCGCGACGGGAACATCAACCATTTCCTCGCCAAACCGATGGATTACCTGGCGTACCGGTTGTGCCTGTTCTTCTGCGGGCGGCTGGTTTATCTGGCCGTGGCCGCCCTGCCGTTGGCGGGGTTCTTCTGGCTGTTGCGGGATTATTTGCAGTGGCCGGCCAATGCGGCCACGCTCGGCTGGTTTGGCTTGTCGGTGGTGCTGACGGCGCTGCTGCAGTTTTTTATTTCGTACGCGCTGGCCATGCTGGCGTTCTGGGTATTGGAGGTGTCCACGTTCATTTTCATTGTTTACGCCTTTGAATACATCGCGAGCGGGAATTTGTTTCCGTTGGATATTTTGCCGCCCGCGCTGCAACGCGTGCTGACCTTCACTCCGTTTCCTTACGAGTTGTTTTTCCCTGTGAGCATTTACCTGGGGAAGGTGAGCGGCACGGCGTTGTGGCAGGGGCTGGGATTGCAATTGGGCTGGGTGGTGGTGGCCTATGGCGCGGCGCGCTGGGCGTGGCACCGCGGCATCCGCCGGTACAGCGCGGTGGGCGGGTAAGCGGGGGTGAAATCCACTTGGGCCAACAACAAATCCGAGATGGGCGGCGTCCCCGGTTGGCGGGGTTTGCCCGGAGCGTTCCGGCTCACGCGCTATTTCCGCATCTACGGTGCCTTGTGGCGGAATTCCGTCACCCGGGAGATGACGTTCAAAAGCAACTTCATCCTCTGGATCATCGTCGAGTTGCTTTGGTTCGCCATGCAGTTGTGTTTCATCAACGTGCTTTACCTGCACACGGAGTCCATCGGGACCTGGTCCCAGTGGCAGGTGGTGTTGCTGATCGGCGCGGCGCACTTCATTCAGGAAATTTTCCAGGCGTTTTTTCTGGTCAACTGCACCCACCTGAGCGAACTGGTCCGCACCGGTAAACTGGATTTCCTCTTGTTGCTGCCGGCCAACACGCGTTTCATCGTCTCGCTGCGGCAGGTGGACTTGGGCAGTTTTGTGAACGCCGGCACCGCCGTTGCTGTGATGGTTTATGCGGCGCGCCAGCTCGGGCTGACGCCGGGCGCGGCCCAGATCGCGGGATTTCTGGGGCTGTGCGCGTTCGGCATTTTGATCCATTACTCGCTCATGTTCCTGTTGGCGTCCGTGAGTTTCTGGACGGTCAAGGCCCAGGGCATTGTCTGGGGGTATTACAACCTCTTTCAAATCGCCCGGCTGCCGGACGAAGCGTTCCGGGGATTGTTCAAGATGACGTTCACTTTCATTTTTCCCGTGCTGTTGATCTCGAACGTGCCGGTGCGTTTGCTGGCGGAGAAACTGGAATCACCGGCGTTGATCTTGCAACTGGTGGGGCTGGCTTTGACGTGCGCGGTGGTTTCGGAACTGGGGTGGCGGTTTTCCGTCCGCCGCTATACCAGCGCGAGCTCGTGACGGGCTCGACAAGGCGGCTTGTTCCGCAAGACGCCGGGTGATTTCGGTTCCTGAAGCGGCAACGGTGTCGGGATGACAGTTTTTACTTCTCGAACGTAGCTGCGGACTTCCGGCAAGTCGCGCGGATCATACCTTCATTTCCGCCGGCGGATGGTGATCTGCCGGGACAGCCCAATGCCGAGTCCCAGAAGAATAGCCAAGCTGCCCCACAGTTGGCCCCAGTGCCACGCCTCGTTCAAAGTCACTTTCGCAATCAACAATCCCAACACTGGTTGAATGAAAACGGTCAGCGCCGCGACATTCACTTCCGCCGTCCGGATGACCACAAACCAGACGGCATAACCCACGACCGTGCAGATGACCGACAGGTAAATCAGCACCCCCCAGACGTGTCCAGGCAGCACGCGCGCGGCGGCCAGTGTCGCGCGGCCGTCCCAGAGCAGATTCACCGCTGCCCCCGCCAGCAACGCCACGGCCACGATTTTCAGAAGGCCCGCGCGGCCCAGCAACGGTTTGCCCATGACCGAATAGGCGGCTTCGCACACGAAGGAGGCGATGAACAATCCGTTGGCGGCCAGTCCGGGGAGATGAAAATCCGGCCGCCACACCCGCGCCATAAACACCGCGCCCGATAAGCCCAGCGCGAAACCGATCCAGCGGCGCGGGCCGATGTATTCGCGTAGGAAGAACGCGGCGGCCACGGACGCAACCAGCGGTTCCAATGCCATCAATACGGCGGCATCGGCGGCCTGGCCCATTTGCACACCGGCCACTTGCAACCGCGGCGCGAACACAAAAACCATCACCCCCATCAACGCGGTGCGGATCAGATCGCGTCCTCGAGGCGCCACGCCGCCCAACCACGGCCAGCCGAGCGCCATTACCAGCGCGGCGAGGCCGTACCGGAGCGTGGCGACGCCGCCGGCGTCCAGATGCGGGGCCAGCGCCTTGAAGGCGGTGTATGTGCCCGCCCAGAAAAAATTCATGATGATCAGCAGAATCAGGTGCGCCGGCTTCATGCGTCGGCCAGAGCAAAGCGCGCCGCCTCCCCGGAAACAAGGCTCGATTCGCTGCGTCCCCGGCGGGTGTGCCGCGGTTGGGATCGAATTCGGTTAAGTTTTGACGGGGGGGATTTCTTCTCGTAGCGTTTTGCGCGCCATTTTCAACGGCCATCATGATTGGGTTTATTGTCAAAAAAATCATCGGGTCAAAGAACGATCGCGAGGTGAAGCGCCTCCGGCCGCTCGTGGCCCGCATTAATGAAATCGAAGCGGGTCTGCAATCGCTCCCGGACGATGCGCTGCGCCAAAAAACCGCCGAGTGGAAGGCGCAATTGACGGCCATCACGGACCCGGCCGAATTGGCGAAAGCGTTGGACGACCTGTTGCCGGAAGCCTTTGCGGTGGTGAAAAACACCTGCCGCCGGCTGACGGACCGGCGGGCGGAGGTTCAAGTGCGCGGACACGCCATCCTCTGGGAAATGATTCCCTTTGACGTGCAATTGATCGGCGGCATCGCCCTGCACCAAGGCAAGATTGCGGAAATGGCCACGGGCGAGGGCAAGACCCTGGTGGCCACCATGCCGGTGTATCTCAACGCGCTCGCCGGACGCGGCACGCACGTGGTGACGGTGAACGATTATCTGGCCGCCCGCGACAGCGAATGGATGGGGGCGATCTACACGTTTCTCGGGCTGACGGTGGGGTGCATCCTGCATGACCAGCCCCCGGCGGTGCGTCGCCAGCAGTATTACTGCGACATCACCTACGGCACGAACGCCGAGTTCGGGTTCGACTACCTGCGCGATAACGGCATGGCCATCCGCAAGGAAGAACAGGTCCAGCGCGGACATCATTACGCCATCGTGGACGAGGTGGATTCGATCCTGATTGACGAGGCCCGCACGCCGCTGATCATCAGCGGGCCCGCCGTGCGCACCTTTGACGAGCAATATCCCCAGTGGAAACAACCGGTTGAGGCGGTGGTCCGCGCCCAGGAACGGCTCTGCGCCCGGTTTCTTTCCGAAGCCCAGGCACTGATCCAAAAACTGCATCCGACTGACGGCTCAAATCCTGACAATCCGGAAATCCTCGAGGGCGAAATCGGTTTGCTGCTTTACCGGGTGAAGATGGGCCAGCCCAAGTCCGCCGGGTTGCTGCGGTTGCTGGAAGACCCGGAGAATTTGCGGTTGATGAACCGGGCCGAACTGGAGCTGCACAAGGACCAGAAAAAGGTGGAACTCTACCGGCAGAAGGAGGAGTTGTTCTTCGCCATGGACGAGAAAAGCCATGAAGCGGACCTGACGGAGAAAGGCCGCAATTTCATGAGCCCGAAGGACCCCGAGGCCTTTATGATGCCGGACATCACGCTGGCATTGCACGAGATTGACACCGCCCCCGATCTGGACGCCCGGCAGCGGATGGAGGCCAAGACCAAGCTGCAACAGGAATTCGAGACCAAGGCGCAGAAGATCCACGCCATCTCCCAGTTGCTCAAGGCGTATTGTCTATACGAAAAGGACGTCGAATACGTGGTCCAGGACAACAAGGTTATCATCGTGGATGAACACACGGGACGGCTGATGATCGGACGGCGGTGGAGCGATGGTCTGCACCAGGCGGTCGAAGCCAAAGAAGGCGTGGAGATCGAGCGCGAAACCCAGACGCTGGCCACCATCACGATTCAAAATTATTTCCGGCTTTACCACAAACTCGCCGGCATGACCGGCACCGCGGAAACCGAGGCGGGCGAATTCTTCGACATCTACAAGCTGGGCGTGCTGGTCATTCCCACCAACAAACCGGTGGCGCGCAAGGACGCGAACGATTCCGTGTACAAAACCAAGCGCGAAAAATTCGCCGCCGTCCTCAACGAGATCAAAACCGTGCATGGCCAGGGCCGCCCGATCCTGGTGGGCACCGTCTCCGTGGAAACCAGCGAGCAGCTTTCGCGGCTGCTGCAACGGGAGCGCCTGGTGCACTCGGTGCTCAACGCCAAATACCACCAACAGGAGGCGGAGATTGTCACGCGGGCCGGCCAGCGCGGCGCCATCACCATCGCCACCAACATGGCCGGGCGGGGCACGGATATCAAACTGGGCCCGGGCATAGCCGAGCTGGGCGGCCTGCACGTGCTGGCCACGGAACGGCACGAGGCGCGCCGCATTGACCGCCAATTGCGGGGCCGTTGCGCCCGGCAGGGCGACCCCGGCAGTTCCCATTTCTTCATTGCGCTCGAGGACGATCTCATGCGGTTGTTCGGCTCGGATCGCATCGTCAAATACATGGAGAAGATGGGGTTGGAGGAGGGACAGGAACTGGAGCATCCCCTGCTCAACCGCTCCATCGAACAGGCGCAGAAACGGGTGGAGCAGCACAACTTCCAGATTCGCAAACGCACGCTGGAATACGACGACGTGATGAACAAACAGCGCGAGGTCATTTACGGCTTCCGCAACGAAATCATCAACGCCGTGGACGTCCGCGACCGGCTCATGGACATCATGGAAGAGGTCGTGCTGCAAAAGGTGGAACAGTTGACCACCGCGGAGGACGATCACCGCGATTGGAAGGTCCGGGCACTGGCGGATTGGGTGAACCTGAATTTTCCGGTGGGCATTCCCGAAGGCGAAATCGCCAAGGCCGCCGAGGCCGGCACCGAAGCACCGGTGGAAGGCTCGTTGTATGCCGGGTTGAGCCCCGCGCAATTCGGGGTTTGCACCTTCATTTCCGACGCCGTTCGCCGGGCCTACGAGGTGAAGATCAGTTATGAGGATCCGGAGGCGCTGAAGACGGTGGAGCGCATCACCATTTTGACGGCCATTGACAAATTGTGGCAGGAACATCTCTACGAGATGGACAGCCTGCGCTACAGCATTGGGCTGCGCGGCTATGGCCAGCGTGATCCGCTCATTGAATACAAGGCCGAGGCCTACAAGATTTTCGAAGAATTGATGATCAACATCAAATCGGAGATCTGCCACAACATCTTCCGCAGCGCCTCGTCGCTGATGGCCTACGAGAACTTCCTTGCCAACGTGCCGCGGCAGACCCTGCATCAAGCCACCAGCGCGTTTGGCGCGGGCGCCCCGGCGGCTGACCAAGCGAAGGCCAGCGACGTGGTCAGCGAGGCGGCGGCTTCTGTCGAAAAAGCCAAACCCGTCCGCACAGGCCCTAAAGTGGGCCGCAACGATCCCTGCCCCTGCGGCAGCGGCAAGAAATACAAACACTGCTGTGGCCGTTAATCCGGCGGAGCGCGACGCTCATCTCCGCGCGGCCCCGGGTTTTTCTTGGACCGTCTGTCGGGCTAAGAATTTCCGTTCGCGGTGTCGGACTTTTCGGTACAAGCTTTTCGATACAAACTTAAACAATCCTGAGGAAAAATATGTTTACTGGCACCTACACCGCAATGATCACGCCGTTTCGCGGC
>MWDV01000077.1 GCA_002070715.1 Verrucomicrobia bacterium ADurb.Bin118 | reverse complement strand
GTCGCGGCGGCCGCCCATCGAGGTGTTCCCGGACATGGACCGGCAACTCAAGCTGCGGCCGCAGCAGCCGAACGCATTTTTCACGAACCGGCTTAGCTCGCAACTGCCCGTGCCGGGTACCGTGGCGCGCTTGGCCCCAATTCAAACCCTGGCCGGACCGGTGTTGCCGTTCGCGGACGCGCCGGTCAATACGGGGCGCGTGACGGGCACGACCAATTTTATTGAAACCAATCCGCTGGCGGTGACGGGGCGGTTGCTGCACCGCGGCCAGGAACGGTTCACGATTTATTGCGCCCCTTGTCATGGCGGCACGGGCGATGGCAACGGCGTGACGAAAACACTGGGCATGCCGGCGGTGGCCAATCTGCATGACAAACGGATCGTGGAAATGGCCGACGGCGAGATTTTCCAGATCATTACCGAGGGCAAAAACCTGATGCCTTCCTATGCCGCGCAGGTGCCGGTGGAGGATCGCTGGGCGGTCATCGCCTATCTTCGCGCCCTGCACCGCAGCCGGCTGGGCGATCTGGAGGATTTACCGCCCGAACTGCGGGCGAACTTGAGCAAGTGATTTATGAGCGACGAAGCTGAGAATCCCAATCCGCCGCGTCCGCCGTTGCCGCTGCATCAGTGGCAAAAAATCCTGAACGGACTGATCGTGTTCGGGGTGCTGTTCAGTGCCGTGGGGTGGTGGCAGGACCGCATCCAGTTTGGCTATTCCTATCTGCTGGCGTTCATGTTCTATCTCAGCCTTGGGCTGGGGGCTTTGTTTCTGGTGCTGGTGCATCATCTTTTTGACGCCGGGTGGTCCGTGCCGCTCCGCCGGTTCTGCGAGCACATTGCCAGTTTACTGTCGCCGGCGTTGGCGCTTTGCTTCATCCCCCTCGCGGTGTTGGCGCCGCGATTGTATCCGTGGATGACGCGGGATCCGGCCAGCGACCATGCGCTGCACGCCAAGCATCCATTGTTCACCTGGCCGGGCTTCTACCTGGTGGCGGGGGTGTGCTTCGGCGCGTGGTGGTTGCTGACGTCGCGGCTGCGGCACTGGTCGTTGCAACAGGATGAATCCGGGGCCGCCCAATGCACGCACCGGATGCGTTTTCACGCCAGTTGGGGCATTTTCGCTTTTGCCGTGACACTGACCCTGGCGGCGATCATGTGGATGAAGGCGCTGGCGCACGAATGGTTCTCCACGATGTATGGTGTTTATTATTTCGCCGGCAGTGTCTGGGCGAGCCTGGGCGTGGTGTTCATCATCATGATGGTTCTCAACCGGCAGCGCGTCATCACACATGTGTTGCACCAGCACCAGTATTACTTCCTCGGCACCCTGATGCTGGCCTTCACCGTGTTTTACGCCTACATCCATTTCTCCCAGTATTTTGTCATTTGGAACGGCAACCTGCCGGAGGAAACCTTTTGGTACATCGTGCGCGAGCAGGGATCGTGGTGGTGGATCGGGATGATCATCATCTTCGGCCACTTTTTCCTGCCGTTCCTGTTGCTGCTCCGCATTGATGTCAAAGTCCGGTTCTGGGTGATGTTTCCCCTGGGACTGTGGGGTTTGTTGATGCATTACTTTGATCTGTCGTTCAACATCATGCCGCTTCAACATCCGACGGGGTTCCCGCTGCGCTGGGTGTGGCTTGATTTTGCCTGCCTGGCCTTGTTGGGGGGGCTGCTCACGAAACTGTTTCTTCACCGCTTTCATGCGCACGCGCCGTATCCGTTGAAGGATCCGCGGCTCATCGAGGCCATGGGCTTGTTCCATCCGGTGCCGACACAAATTTCCGGAGGCGAACTGGATCAAATTGACGATTTACCCGACGCCGCCATCCGCCCGAAAGGAGGTCATTGATGAACGCATACGCCAATGGTTCCCGCGGTTTCTGGAGCGTCTTGGTGGCCGGCTTGGGGGCGTGCCTGATTTTTGTTCTGCTGATTTTGGCCACGCGCCGCCTGGTGCAACCGCCGCCGCTGAGTGAGGATTCCGTGGCCGTGCGGCTCAAGGCACTGGCGGAAGTCCAAGCCGCCGACGCGCAAGCCTTGACGACCGCCGGGTGGCTGGATCAACCCAAGGGCATCGTGCGGTTGCCCGTGGAGATTGCACTCGCCTTGACCGAGCGGGAATGGCGGCATCCCGCGCAGGCCCGCTCCAATCTGCTCGCGCGCCTTGAAAAAGCGACGTTTGTTCCGCCGCCACCGCCGGAAAAACCCAGCGAATACGAATAGCCGCCGCCGGTTTGATGAACGCGACTTTCGCAGCTTCACCGTCAAACATCCCCGCCCGCACGCCGCCAACGCCGGCGGACGTGGATCTTTCCAGCCGGACGCCGTTGCTTTGGTTGTTTGGCGGCGCGGCGTTCTGGTTGCTGCTGGCGTCGGTCTGCGCGCTCATCGCCTCCATCAAGTTTCACGGTCCCGGTTTTCTGGCCGATCAGGCGTGGCTGACCTATGGCCGCGTGCGGCCGGCCGCGTGGAATGTCCTGTTGTATGGTGGGGCGATGCCGGCGGGTTTGGGCGTGGCTCTGTGGATGCTCTGCCGTTTGGGCGCAACGCGGCTTGCGTTGCCCACGCTGGCGGTGGCGGGCGCCCAACTCTGGCATGGCGGTGTGCTGGTTGGTTTTGTGGCCCTGCTCCGTGGCGCCAATACCGGTTTCGAGTGGCTGGAAATGCCGCGGCCAGCCGCCGTCTTATTGTTCCTGGGTTACTTGCTGTTGTGCGGCGCGGCGCTGGCCACCACCCGCCGGCGCACGGAACGCGCGTTTTATCCGTCCCAATGGTTTTTGCTCGCCGCGTTGTTTTGGTTTCCCTGGATTTATTCGACGGCCAATCTGCTGCTGCTGGTTTGGCCGGTGCGCGGGGTGACCCAATCGGTCATCGCGTGGTGGTATGCGGCGAATCTGCGCGTCGTCTGGCTGGGACTGGTGGGGGTGGGGCTGATTTTTTATTTCGTGCCGAAACTGCTGGCCCGGCCGCTGCATAGTCGCGCCCTGGCCGGGGTAACCTTTGGCGGCTTGGTCCTGTTTGGCAGTTGGTCGGGGATTCCCGGCAGCGCCCCCGTGCCGGCGTGGATTCCCACGTTGAGCTCTGTGGCGGTGGTGCTGGGGCTGGTTCCGCTGCTGGCCACCATCCTCAACTGCTGGCGGACCCTGAAAGGGCAGGGGAGGGCGGCGTGGGCGGATGTATCGCTGCGGTTTGTGCTCGTGGGTTTGGTCGCCTTTGTTATCGCGTCCCTCATGTATGCGGCATTGGGCGCGCCTTATCCGGGAAATCTCTGGCAGTTTACCTGGTTGGTCCCCGCGCAGGATCACCTGGCGATTTATGGGTTTTTTGTCATGGTCGCCACGGGTGGGGTGTATCATCTCCTGCCCCGGATCAGCGGACGGCCACTGTGCGCTTTTTGTGTCCGGGTCCATTTCTGGGTGGCGGTAACGGGAATCGTTCTGACCGTCCTTCCACTGGCGGTGGCCGGGACCCTGCAGGGATTGAAACTGGCCGACGCCACGGTGCCCTTCACGGCAACGGTGAACTCGACCCTGATGCCGCTGCGCATCAGCACGCTGGGGGAATTGCTGGTGCTGTTCGCCAATTTCATTTTCGTGCGCAACGTCTGGGGGGTGCTGGGGAGTTTGGGCCGCGCGCGGTTGGCGGATTTTTGGGCGGCCGGCACGGCACCCGTCAAAGTAGAAGAGGTGCCGGGGTGAATCACGGGGCGTTCATTTTCTTGGCCGCATTTTTGGCGCTGGCCAGCTCTTGGTTTGGACTGGTGTTGGGCCCGCAGGTTCAACTGGGCCGGCAGGTCGAGGCCAAAACCGTGCCTGGCGGCGAGTTTTATCCCCAAGCCCGGCCCGGCTTGGCCGCGCAGGGACGCGAGGTGTACCGAGCCAACGGTTGCGCCAGTTGCCATAGCCAGCAGGTGCGTCAGGAGGGCGTCGAAATCGGCCTGGCGGTGATCAAGGCGGAAACGAATTTGACCGAGCTGGTGGAGGTCATTTTGAAAGTTGCGCCCGATCTTAACCGCAACCAAGCGGCGCGGCGGGTGCGGACATTGCCGCAGCAAATTCTCCGCGGGGTGACCCGCGCGGAGGCGGATCGCGCCCGACGGCAGATCGAAGTCACCGGCGCGCAAGCCGTGATCACAGTGCAACCGGTGGGCCCCGATCTGGCGCGCGGATGGGGCAAACGACGCAGTGTGGCGGCGGATTATCTGTTTGATGAGCCGGTGCTGTTGGGATCGCAACGGGTGGGGCCGGACCTGGCGAACCTGGGCTTGCGGGCCGTCAGTGAGGAGTGGTTGTTCTGGCATCTTTATGATCCGCGCCTCGTGACGCCCAAATCCATGATGCCGGCCTATCGTTATCTTTTCGAGAAACGCCCTCTTCAAGGCGCGCCTTCGCCCGACGCCCTGCGGTTGCCGGATACCGCCCCGGCGGAACGCGGCTTTGAGATCGTGCCCAAACCCGAAGCCCGGGCTTTGGCGGCCTATTTGTTAAGCCTCAAAGCCTCGGCCCAGCTTTTCGAAACCCCCATGCTGCTACCGCCGGATGCTCCCCGCGGAAACCCGACCGGACCGGACGGCACGCCGTCGCCAACGCCATGACTCCCCCATCGTCTCCACGTGTTGCTGCCGAACCGGCCGAACCCAAGGCCGGCGGCGTGGCGATGCCGATCTGGCTGATCATGTTGCTGTGCGCGGTGGGGTATTGGGGGATGGTCTATTTCGACGCGCACGGCGGCCGGTTTCAGGCCCAGGTTTACGCACCGTATGCGCAGTTGAGTGAAATTGACGAATTACAGCCGGCCTCCGATACCGAGGCTTTTGTCAACCGGGGCAAGGCGGTTTACGAAACCGTGTGCGCCTTGTGCCACGACCTGACGGGCAGCGGCAAGCCGGCCCAAGCCCCGCCCCTGGCGGGCTCCGAGTGGGTGACCGATCCCGTGGAACGGATCATCCGGATCGCGTTGCATGGATTGTCCGGTCCCATCACCGTCCTGGGTGAGGAATGGAATCTGGCCATGCCGGCCATGGGCGCCGCATTACCGGAGGAAGATTTGGCGGCGGTCTTGACGTATATCCGGCAGGCGTGGGTCAACAAATCGCCGGCAGTGTCCGTTGAGGAAATCCGGGCGGTCAAAGCGGCCCACGCCGGGCGCACGCAGCCTTGGACGGCTGACGAGTTGAAGAAGATCCAATAACCCCGCGCCGCCAACGGGGCCGGCCAATCCCAATGCGTTGGCCGGATTCGCCACAAAAAACCGGGGCCGCAGGCAAACGCCACACGGCCCCGGTGAAGACGGAACCAGCGCGCAAGCGCTTATTGCGTGCGCAACCGGAAGAACACCGAAGGAGAATTGGGATCAGGCGTGTGCAACACACCGTTGAAATCTCCGTTCGGGTAATCCACCCAGTTGTCGCTCAAGCCCACATCCAAGGCGTTCGTTTGCGCCTGCAAGCGGACCCGGCCATTCAACTGGGGATCCCAGGTAAACTGCCAGAAGCCGCCCGGCAGCATTTTGGGCGTGAGCACGATGTCCATGACCACGAGCGTCCCGTCCGTGCTCAGTTTGTTGATCCAAATCTGGCCGGGTTCGAGTAGCGGCAGTGTTACCTGGCTGAAGCTGCCACTAAGCGCGGAAGCGTCGAACAACTTGAACGTGTCGCCATTGGCCAGGCGACCGCCCAGATTGTCAACCGTCAGCGTGCCGCCCAGTTGGATGCTGTCTTGGGCGATGAGCGCGTCCGTGGTTTTCGTTGCGGCGTTGATTTTCATGAAGGTGGCGCCGTTCACCGTGGCGCCGCCGTCCGTCACAGTGAGCGTGCCGGTCGCGGCCGGGCCGCCGACCCGGAGCGTGGCCCCGGCGGCCATGGTCAGGCCGCCGTTGATGTTGCCTTCGCCCACCAAGGTTTTGCCCGTTGCCACCGTCAATCCTCCGGCGGCTCGCGCATCCAACGTGGCCCCGGCGGCGAGGGTGATGGTGGCGCCGTCGCCGAGCGTGCCATTGACACCCAAGGCCAGCGTGCCGGCGTGGATGGTGGTATCCCCCGCATAGGTGTTGGGCGCTTCCAACCGCAGCACGCCGTTGTTCGATTTGCTCAGCCAGCCGCCGCCCGAGATGATGTTGCTGATGGTCAAATCCGCGCTGTTATCTACCAACAAACCGGAGCGGTTGGTGATAAACGATTCCAAGCCGAAGGCGCTGCCGGAACATTGCAACCGGCCGCCCTCGAAAATCATGGATTTGCTGACCCGCCCGACCGTGCTGTTTTCGATCCAGACGAAGTTGGTGCCCACATTAATGTAGCCGACGCCGCCCACGTGCGACCGCGCCAGGCTGATGCCGCCTTCCAGGATGACGATGTTGCCGGCGTTCGTGGCGACGGCGTCCACCAAGGCGATGCGGTTGGTGCCGGCCCGGGTCAGGGTGTGATTCGCCAAATCGAGCGTGCCGCTGAAAGAACTGTTGCCGTCCGCCCCGCGCAAATCCCAGCGGAAATCCGAGGTGACGTAAGTGTCGCCGGCCAGCGTCAGATGACGAATGGCGTCCTGCTGGGTCGCACCGGTATTGATGATGGCCCCCTGTCCATTCACACCGGCGCCGGCCACCGTGATATGGTCATTGCCGGCCCGGAAACCGAAGAGGTCCAGCGTCGCGCCGTTTTCGATGACGGTGCCGCCCGCCTCGCCGCCCAAGGCGCTGTGGTTCCCCAGGCGCAGAGTGCCGCCGGCGATGGTGGCGGTGCCGGTGAAATCATTGGCATTGCTCAACGTCAGCGTGCCGCTCCCGGTCTTGAGCAAATTCATGGCGCCGCTGAGCCGGCCTGCGCCGCCCAAGGTGTAATCCGCCGAGCCGGCCACCGTCACCGATCCGGGACGGACCGGTTCCAAAATCTCCACGGGAGGCGTGGTGCTGCCCGTCTGGTCCAAGGTCACATGATCCAGATTGTTGAACATATCGGGGCTGCTGGTGGCCGAATTGTGCCAGGTGGCGCTGATCTGGAGATCCCACGGATTGGTATTGTCGTCGCCCACCCAGGTGAGGTTCGCCGGGGCGCCGGAAATCACCAGGTTGATTTGTCCCGGGGTGGCGGTGTCGATCGTTCCCCAGTAACGGGTGGTCTCCAGCCCGGAAACGATGATGTTCGGGCTGCCGAGCAAGGTCCCGTAATAATTGATCAGCCGGTACTTGCCGCCCATGGCGGCGCCGGTGAAATTAATCTTGAGCGTGACCGAGGAGAGATCCAAGTCCCCGTGGACCACGAGCAGATCGTTGACCTCTTCGCCGGCGGTGGTTTCCGCGGCCAGGTCCATTTCCAGGGTGTTACCGCCGTTCAGATACAAGGCGTTGGAAAACACGAGCGTGCCCATCGTGCCGGCGCCGCCCGGGCGGATGATGGAATTGCCGTCGGTGATGTTTCCCACCACACTGCCGCGACCCTGCAAGACTTGCCCGAAGGCCAGCGTCATTCCGCCCCCGTCCGAAACATCCAACACCGCCCCGGATTCCACCGTAATGACCGCGGGAAACCCGAGCGAGGCGCCAGCCGCCAGCGCCAGGGTGCCTTCATTGATGACGACATTGCCGCTGCTGGAATTGTTGCCGGCCAAGATCCACTTGCCGGGACCGTCTTTTTGGATGGAGGTCACATTGGGGGCAAAGCCCGCATCCGGCACCTCGGCCTTCAGCGTGTTGTTCCCCGTGTTCGTCCCGGTCAGAATCAAAGTTCGCGGGCCCGTGCCGCTGGTTTCCAGCTGTCCCGGATTATTCAGGTTTAACGCGCCGGTGCCCGAGGCATCCAGGGTGGGTGTGCCGGGAGACAACGTAAACAACCGGTCACTGGTATGGCCGGTTCCGAGGTAGCGGAGGGTTTGGGCAAAGGTCAGGTTGGCGGCGTCACTGGCCGAGGCGCCCACGGAACTGGGCGAACCGCCATTGGCCAAAGCGGTGACATTGAGGGTGGGGACGTTGGCGGTCGTGGGACCGGTGTAAGTGTTTCCACCGGACAAGGTCAGCTCGCCGGAGCCCGCGATCAGCAGACCGCCTCCGCCCGTGACGCCGAGGGGCACGGCAATGATATGGCTGCCTTGGTTTACCGAAATGCCGGCAGTGCCATCCAGCGTGATGCCCTGCGCGCCGGCCAGGGTGTAGCTCTGGGCCGAGTCAAAATTCAAAGCCGTCAGCGTGACCGGAAGATCCACGGTGATGGTGCTGGGCGCCAAAATGCTGTCGCCGAACAGGGCCAGGCTGGTGGTGCTGTTGGGCACGCCGTTGGCGCCCCAGTTGGCTGCCTCCGACCAGTTCCCGTCTCCAGGGCTTACCCATTCGCTGCCCAATCCCAAATAGGTCAGCTCAAATCCGTTCATCACGAAGAATGATTGCGAGACGATGGTTATGGTGGAGGGCCCGACAAAGCGCAGTTGCACCGGATTGACGCCGTCCGAAGTGAGCGTGGTGTTCCATTTGGTGACGCCGGCCAGGGGAAGGTTGCCGTTGGAGATGTCCACCGTCATCGGTCCGGCGGTGCCCTTGGCATCCTGCACGTAGGCCTCGAAGATGCCGGTTTGGTCGTTGGGATCGTGGTGATAGGAAACCCACTGATAAGTGCCCGCGGGCAGACCGCTGATGGTAAACGTCATGGGGTTGCTGCCCGAGTGGCCGGCGGAAGTGCGTTGATCCGTGCCCAGCCAATCGCGCAACAAATCCGCTTTTTCACCCAGTTGCCCCACGTTGGCGGTACCGCGATCCACCACCCGCATCGAGGCGTTGGCGGCGGGGATGTCCCAGACGGGTTGGATGGTGACGGTCGTGCCAAAGGCGCTGAAGGATTGGGCGGTGAAACTGGATGCGTTTGCGTTGGCCGCGCGATAGGCTTGGTAGCCGGCATTGTTGGGCGAGGTTTGACTGCTGAAGTCTATGAACAGCGGTTGCGCGGAGGCGGTGAGGGCGGCCAGGAACAGCGCCGGGGACAGGTGTTTGATTTTCATAGGGATGCAGAGTGGTGGTTTATCGGTGTTTGCTGAGGGACGATGGCTCTCGAATTAAAAGGAGAATGGATTGGACAATTCCCGCCTTTCTCCCGGGAGCATTGTTTGGGTTCAGTTTGCGCCAAAGAGTCTTCATTTCAATTGGGCATACTTCCGCCACTTTTAACGGCCACCGGCGAAGCTGTCCAGAATTTATTTTTCCACCCATTTCCGCCGTCTGCCGATCCGTCAGTTCTTAAAATGATCCGGTGATCAGCGGGAAAGGTGCGGTTGTGCTCGAACATTCAGCGATCGCACGACGCGGTTCCAAAATGCTTTCTTCAATTGACACCTTGGGAAACCGGGTTTATATGGCGACTGTGAATGTTACTGCCTCTTTCCCCGGCAGGAAGTCCGCGAAATTAACCCGTTTTCGCCGGACTCCGGATGAGTGGCGCCGGCTGAGGCATTCGGATTTCCCCCGTCCCGGGTTCACCTTGATTGAGCTGCTGGTGGTCATTGCCATCATCGCCATTTTGGCGGCTCTGCTCCTGCCGGCTTTGTCGGCGGCCAAGCGACGCGCTCACAATATCCAATGCGTCAATAATCTCAAACAACTGGGATTGGCCGGCCTGCTCTACGCCAACGATTTTGGCAAAGCGTTGCCCTATGAGAACAAGGACAAGGACATCTGGCTGGCGGCGTTGGAGGATGACTATTCACAGGTCCACGCCGTCAGATTATGTCCCCTGGCTCAAGAAGTGAAACCGGGCACGCGTTGGTACGCCGTGGACATGCAGGCCGCCTGGACGTGGCCTTCGAAAGTGAAACCCAATTTCAATTACACCGGCAGTTATGCGTTGAACGGCTGGCTTTACTCCGATGTGGGGGCTTACAGTGGGCCGCCTTACTTTGCCAATTTCAATACCATCCGCACCCCGGCACAAACACCCTTCTTCATGGATGCCATCTGGGCGGATGCTTGGTGTACCAGCCGGGACGGTCCGGCCGTCAATCTGGTGCGCGGGGCGCTGACGCCCGATTTTGGGCGGATTACCATCGGACGCCACATGCCGCCCTCCAAGGTGCCCACCAACCTGCGCGGGTTTGATCCCCTGCCGGGACGGACGACGATGGCGTTGATTGATGGTCATGTGGAACAGCCCCGGTTGGAGGCGTTGTGGAATTTTTATTGGAACGACGGTTACGAACCGCCCACAAAACGCCCTCCCGCCACCGGCGCTCCGCCGCCTTGAGTGACTGGTCCGGCTTTCCTCGTCGTCCATGCTTGGTTCTGGATGATTCGGCTGAGTCCGGTGGATTGTATCCTTGGTGCCAGAAGATGAGGCGGCCGAATTGACAACCGGACTAATGGCTCTACAGTAACGCCCGTGAATTGTGTCGGGAAAATCACGGCCTGGCTGCTAGCGATCCTGTGGATGCCGCTGGTGTGCCATTGCTGCCTCGAGCAACTTCCCGGACTGCAATTCCTCGCCTGCGCCGCTTCAGCGGATGCCGGCCATACGAGCCGGGATTGCGGGGATTATGCGTGTGACACTGTCGAATCGGGACTCTACCAAACGGAGGAGCAACCCCCGATTTTATCGTTGCCCGCTTCGCTGCCGGTTTTGGGACTGGTGCCCGACCTGGCCGCCCTTTGTGCCCCGGACCATCCGGGGGCCGACTTCGTTTTTAATCCCCCTGAGCTTCTCCGCATCTGGCAGTTTCATTTGCGCGCGGCCCCGTTGCCGCGTGCGCCTTCGAGGGTTGCCTAAGTTGTCCCGCGCGGGACGCTGACTGATTTCCCGTCGGGATCGTTTCCAAGACTGGCGCGGCGTGCCGTCGAGCCGCCGCAGGTGAGTGTTGTGTTGTCGAACTGCAGAATCATGAAATTTACGATCAATTTATTCCGTTTGGGGTGGCCGTTTTTAGCTCTGATTGTCGGGCTAAATCCGGTGGGATTATCCCGTGCGCTCGCTCAAACCAATGGCGTCAATCAACCTTTGCGTCTTGATGACGCCCTCCGGCTGGCTTTGAGCCGTAATCCGGAAATCCGGCGCAACCTCGCGCGCGTTGAAGCGGCGACGGGGCGGGCGGATCAAGCCGGACGCTGGCCCAATCCGGAACTCGAACTGGTCGCCGAGGATGTGCCGGGGCGTTCCGGTGAATTATCCGAATCCAAAACCTTGATTGGCGTGGCCCAGACCGTGCCTTTTCCCGGTAAACCCAAGGCGGAACGCGCGATAGGGCGTCACGGTTTGCGCGCGCAAGAGGCGGAGCGTGCGGCGGGCGAGATCGCCTTGGTGCGCGATGTGAAGCTGGCGTTTTGGAAGGTCCTGGCCACGGAAGCGGAATTGCAGGTGACCCGGGAACTGACCGCGATGGCGGAGTCGTCGGCCCGTCTGGCCCGGGTGCGGGTTGAGTCGGGGGAACTGGCTTATCCGGCGCAACTACGCGCCGAGGTCGAATGGGAACAGGCGCGCAATGAAGCCCGCAACGCCCAGCAGTCGGTCGCGCTGGCCCGGCAGGAACTCGCACGTTTAATCGGACAACCGGATTTACAGGAGGCGCCGGTCGCGGGGACGTTGGACGAAATTGCCGGTGAACCGCCAATGCGCCGGCGTCCGGCGGACTGGCCGATGCACCATCCGGATCTGCAAGCGGGACGCGCCCGGATGGCCGAGGCTTCCGCCGCCACGCGCCGGGCCGCGTTGGCGCCGTATCCTGATGTGCGCCTGAGCGTGGCGGGCGGGCGCGACGGTGCGGCGGATGCCTCGATTATGGAATTTCGCATCGGCCTGCCCTTGCCAATTTTTGACCGCGCCAAAGGCAACCGTCAGGAAGCCGAAGCCAGGTTCACCGAGGCGGAAGCGCAACTTCAAGCAACGGAACTGCGCCTGCGCCGCGACTGGGACGCGGCAGCGGAGCGTTATCACACCGCCGTCGCCCAAGTCACGCGTTGCCGGGAGCAGATTTTGCCCAAGGCCACGGAAGCGCTGCAGTTGGTGCAGACCGGTTTTGAATACGGAAAATTTGGTTTCCTGGACCTGTTGGATACCCAGCGGACGGTCGCGGAAGCGCGGCTCGCCTACCAACGTCAATTATTCGAACTGCACGCCGCCGAGGTGGAACTGGAAGCGCTCCTCGGCGCGCCGGTGGAATCATTTCCACCGCCCACTCTGAATCCAACGCCATAGAAAAATCCCATGATCACCATGTCTCAATTCATCCGAATGTTGCTCTTGATGAGCGCCCTGGCGCTCGCGGGTTGCACGCGCCATGCCCATGACGATCACGACGACCACGCGGGGCACGCAGGCCATCAGCACAGTCATCGGTCCGGACCGGATTCCGGGACGACCGATCACGAAGGCGAGATGTGTGAAGAACACAACGTGCTCGAAGCCGAGTGCGGGATTTGCCGGCCGGAGGCGGTGGACACGCTGCGTCCGGGGGAATCCCTGAAAGTCCGTTTGCCAGCGGCGGATTCCGCCGCGTTGGCCGGGGTGCAAACCGGCACCGGCACGGTGGGCGAACTCAGCGAGAGCATTCACTGCCTGGCGGAACTGGCTTTCAACCAGAATCAGCTGGCGCAGATTGTCGCGCCCGTCGGTGGCATCGTGCAAGACGTTGCGGTGGACCTCGGCCACACCGTGACCGAGCGGCAGGTGGTCGCCCGCATTTGGTCGGCGACCATCGCGGAAGGCGTGGCCCGCGCGGTCTTGACGCATCAAACCCTCGAACGGGAACGACGGTTGCGCGCCGCGCGCGTGACGTCGGAGCAGGATTTGCAGCGGGCCGAGGCCGAGCATCGCGCGGCCTGTCAACAGGCGCGGACCCTGGGCTTCAGCGAGGAGGATATTGATGCCTTTGGCACCCGGCCCGATGAACCGGTTTATCTGGAGGTGCGCGCGCCGTTTGCCGGCGAGATCATCGAACGCGCGGTGGTGCGAGGGGCGTTGGTCGAAGCGGGCCGTCCGCTCTTTACGGTGGCCAACCGCGCCGTCATGTGGGCGATGTTGAGCATCCCGGAAGCGGAATTGGGCCGGGTGCGCGAAGGGCAGACGGTGGAATTGGAGGTGGACGCAATTCCGGGGCGCTCGTTCCAAGGTACTCTGACCTGGATTGCCGCGGAAGTGGATGAACGCACCCGCATGGCCAAGGCCCGCGCGGAAATTCCCAATCCGGATGGCGTTCTCAAAGCCCGCATGTTCGGGCGCACGCGGATTCACACCCGCACCGCTCACAACGCCCTGATATTGCCCGCCGCCGCCGTGCAATTGGTGGCGGGACGACCGTTGGTGTTTGTGAAACGCGCCGACGATTTGTTCGAAGCGCGCGCGGTGCGTTTGGGGAGCAAGAGCGGCGCGCGTTGGGAAGTGTTGGCGGGATTAAATCCCGAGGAGGAAGTGGCGGTGGCCCAGAGTTTCCCGCTGAAATCCCAGTTGCTCATCTCCCGGCTGGGCGCCGGTTGCGCGCACGAATAATTCCCGACTCCTTTTCCCATGCTCAACTGGCTCATTACCGCTTCATTGAACAACCGCCTGCTCGTCTGCGCGCTGACGGGGGTGTTGGTCGTGGTGGGGGCGCGGTCGCTCCGGCAGTTGCCGATTGACGCGTTTCCGGACACCACCCCGGTCCAGGTGCAGATCAACACCAGTGTGCCCTCGCTCAACCCGCAGGAAGCCGAGCAGCAAGTGACGCAGCCCATTGAATTTGCCATCAACGGCTTGCCGGGACTGCAAAACCTCCGGTCCATCTCCAAGTTCGGTCTGTCGCAGGTTGTCGCCACCTTTGACGATCGCACCAGCATTTACCTGGCCCGGCAACTGGTCATGGAGCGCCTGCAAACCGTGGAGTTGCCGGAGGGCATCGCGCGCCCCGGGTTGGGCCCGATTTCCAGCGGTTTGGGCGAGGTCTTCCATTACCTGGTCCGCTCGGACAACCCGCAGCGCACGCTGACTGAATTGCGCGAGCTACACGATTGGGTGGTGAAACCGGCGTTGCGCACCGTGCGCGGGGTGGCGGAGGTGAATTCGTGGGGCGGCTTTGAGAAACAATTTCACGTCGTGGCCGATCCGGACCGGCTGGTCAAATACCGGGTGACGCTGGAGGAATTGATAGCGGCGTTGCAGGCCAATAACCAAAACGTGGGCGGCGGCCAGATTGTGCGCAGCGGCGAATCATTGCTCGTGCATGGCATCGGTCTGACGACCAATCCCGAGGAAATCGGGGATATCGTCATCGTCGCCTACGACGGCATGCCGGTGCGGGTGCGCGACGTGGCGACCGTGCAACTGGACCACGGCATCCGCCGGGGCGCGGTGACGGCGGCGGGCAAGGGGGAGGGCGTTTTGGGGCTGGGCTTCATGCTTATGGGCGAAAACAGCGCGGTGGTCACGCACGCGTTGAAAGCCAAACTGGCGGAGATTCAGCAATCCCTCCCGGAGGACGTGGAACTCCGGGTGCTTTATGACCGGACAGAACTGGTGGACCAGGTGATTCGCACCGTGCGGCATAACCTGTCGGCGGGCGCGCTGTTGGTCATCGCCGTGTTGTTCGCTTTTCTGGGCAACCTGCGCGCGGGTCTGATCGTGGCCACGGCGATTCCGCTCTCCATGTTGTTTGCCGGCGATCTGATGTTGCAAAGCGGGATTGCCGCCAGTCTGTTGAGCCTCGGGGCGATTGATTTCGGATTGATCGTGGATAGTTCCGTCATCATGGTCGAAAACTGCGCGCGCCATGTGGCCCAGCGCCGCGACCAACCGTGGCGCGACACGATCCGAGACGCGGCGATTGAGGTGCGCAAACCGACCATGTTCGGCGAATTGATCATCCTCATCGTCTTTCTCCCCATCCTCGCGCTTGAGGGCATCGAGGGGAAACTCTTCAAGCCGATGGCTTTGACGATGATTTTTGCGTTGCTGGGCTCGCTCGTGCTGTCCCTGACGTTGATGCCGGTGCTGGCCAGTTTGTTATTGCCGAAAACCATCCGTCACCAGGAGCCGCGGCTCGTGCGTTGGGCCCGGCGGATCTACGCGCCCCTGCTGGATCGTGCGTTGCGATTCCGCACCGCCACGTTGGTGGGGGCGGGGCTGTTGGTTGGCGGCGGTGGTTGGCTTGCGGCTCACATGGGCGGCGAGTTCATGCCGCGGCTGGGCGAGCAGGCCCTTGCCGTCAGCACGGTGCGTTTGGCCGGGATTTCCCTGGATGAAGCCGTGGAATGGAATCATCGGATTGAACAGGTGTTGCTGGCGGAATTCCCCGATGAAATCGAGCAGATTTGGTCCCGGCTGGGCACGGCGGAGGTGGCCACCGATCCCATGGGCATCGAGTTGACCGACTTTTTCATGGCGCTCAAACCGCGGCGCCAATGGACCAAGGCCCGCACCCAGCCAGCCTTGGTTGAGGCCATGCGCGAGGTGTTCAACCGCCAGCCCGGCATGACGGCAGCGTTCAGCCAGCCCATTGAAATGCGCTTGAACGAAATGATCGCCGGCGCGCGTGGCGACGTGGCTATCAAGATTTATGGCGACGATCTGGATCAACTCCGCGAACTCGCCGAGCGGGTACAGAATGTTTTGGGGGGCATCCGGGGGGCCGCCGATCTCACCGGTGAACAACTCACCGGCCAGCCGGTTCTGCAGGTGAAGGTGGACGCGGAGGCCATCGCGCGGTTGGGCGTGCCCCGGCGGCATGTTTTGAACATGGTGGAAGCGGTCGGCGGCATTCCCGTGGGCGAAGTGCGCGAGGGGCAACGCCGGTTTCCCCTGGCCGTGCGGTTGCCCGACCGGCAACGGAACGATCCCGACGCGCTGGCCAACACCCTCATTCCCACCACGGCGGGGCCGGTGCTGCCGTTGAACCGCGTGACGCGGATCGCCGAGACTGAAGGCCCCGCGAGTATCAATCGAGAATGGGCGCGGCGGTGCGTGACGGTGCAAGTGAACGTGCAGGGGCGGGACGTGGCGGGCTTTGTTGCGGAAGCGCGCCGGGCGTTGGCCGCACAGGTGCAACTGCCGGAGGGGTACACGCTGGGTTGGGGCGGTCAGTTTGAGAACATGCAACGCGCGCATCAGCGACTGTTGTTCGTTGTGCCGCTGGCGTTGCTGCTGATTTTCGTGTTGCTCTATTTCAGCCTGCAATCCGTGCGCGAAGTGCTGATTGTGGCCACAGGCATTCCGTTGGGCGCCGTTGGCGGGGTGCTGGCGCTTTGGCTGCGGGGCCTGCCGTTCACGGTCAGCGCCGCCATTGGGTTCATTGCGCTGAGCGGCGTCGCCATCCTCAACGGCCTCGTGCTGGTCACGTTCATTCAACAACGCCGTGCGGCGGGAATGCCCTTGTTGGCCGCCGTGCGCGAGGGTTGCATGGTGCGGCTGCGCCCGGTGCTCATGACGGCTCTGGTGGCGGCAGTGGGATTTATCCCCATGGCCGTCAACGTCGGTGTGGGCGGCGAAGTCCAGCGTCCCCTGGCCACGGTGGTCATTGGCGGAATTCTGAGCAATACCCTGTTGACGTTGGTTGTCTTGCCGGTGCTTTACAGCTTGATGGGTGCCCGCCGGGGCGGGGCTGCCGACTGAACCGCATTGAATCAGAGGGCGTGCTTCCCGTTCGAGAAGCCATCGCGTCAATAGCTGCCGCTGTGAATAACCCTGAAACGGCAATCCGCAGATGGCGCAGATTTTTCAGATTTTTTCTGGCTGTCCATTCGCGTGGATCGGGGAAATCTGCAGATCAAAGCATTGATGGGATGGCTTCCAGTGTTTTCCCGGCGGCGGCGGGAAGGGGGCGTCACGCGGGCAACAAAGTGAGTGGACGACCAAAGGTATATTTTTCCGCAGTCTTCGAGTTGAGGGGGGAAAGAGAGCGGATTAAGCGTGCGTTTGTCCTGAGGGATGGGTAAATAGGCCGCGTGTGGTCGGGGTTTTTTCAACGGGGCGGCGCGTGGGTGCTGGCGCAATCAGTATTGGTGCCGGTGGTGCTGGTGTTGGCCATCCTTCTCCCGGGGGACTGGGGAGGATCTTGGCCCCGCGTAGCGGGCGGTCTGCTTGGGGTATTGGGGGCTTTTTTCGGATTGGCCGGCGTGGCGGTGCTGGGCCGGAATCGTTCCGCCTTTCCCAAACCACGCCCCGGATCACACCTGGTGCGGCACGGTATTTATGCGCGGGTGCGGCATCCGCTCTATACCAGCGGGCTGATGCTTACCTTCGGCTGGGCGTTGTGGTGGCAGAGTGGACTGGCCTTGTTGGCGGCCGGGGGGTTGATTCTATTTATTCGGGCGAAAGTACGGCGTGAGGAAGAGTGGTTGCGGGAACAATTTCCGGAATATCCCGAGTATGCCCGGCGCGTGCCGGCTTTTCTGCCGCGAATTCGCCGGTGTGGCCGGACGGAATGATTCTGCAGCCGGGCAGGGGAGATGCTTATTCGTTACCTTCAAATGTCCCGGGTTGGTTACAGCCTGTACAGCCGAATAGATCACCGAATTGCAGTGGAGTAGGGGGGTGTTTGACCGGGTACATAAAACGGCCCGCCGTTTCCAGCGGGCCGCGTGAGGAAAGAATCGTTGCCGATCTTTCGGCAAGGGGCTTAACCGACGACGACGCTCGGCGGATCCTTGAAGATGGAGTGAACGCTCGGCATCGGCGGCTTGAGCGTGCGAAACGCGCCCCAACTCATCTTGGACGCGTCCGTGTACAGCAAGTCCGGGCCGTAGGCGAACTTGGAATTCAACGCCATGTCCCAATCCACTCCGGCGCCACTGTAAGCGGCCTCGCGGCCCATGATGGCCGTTAGAGTACTGTCAGTGACCTGTTTGGTTTCGTTTAGGTCGGTGTCCTTGAGGATGGCGTTGATCAGGTCCACGTGTTCCTGCACGTAAGGATCGGTGGCCTGACCGCTGTACCGCCAATTCGGACCGTCCTTGGGGCGGATGATGTTGCGGCCGTTGTGGAATTCGGCCGAGCCTTTCGAGCCGAGCACGGCTTCGCTTACGGAAGCCCATTCGCGTTTGATCTGGCCGCAATAACTGTACATCCGCACGCCGTTGGCGTACTCGTATTCCACCGCGAAGTTGTCCCAAATCTCACCCGATTTGCCGTCCAATTGCTGGCGGGCGCCCATGCCCCAGCATTTCACCGGGTGCGCGTTGTTCAGAATCCAGTTGCAGACATCAATGTCATGCACATGCTGCTCGCAGATATGATCGCCGCAGAGCCAGATGTAATGATACCAGTTGCGAATCTGGCGCTCCAATTCCGTGGTGGCCCGGGCTTCCTGCTCGGCGCGATGCCAGATGGGATTGCCGTTCACCCAGTAGGCGCGCAGGGCGATTACGTCGCCGATCATGCCATCCTGGACCCGCCGGACGGCGTCCAGGTAAGCGGCCTGGTGCCGGCGTTGGGTGCCGGCGACCACCTTGAGATTTTTTTGCCGCGCGACTTCGTGGGCGGCGTACAGGATGCGGCAACCGGGCCCGTCCACCGCCACCGGTTTTTCCATGAACACATGCTTGCCGGCTTCAACGCAGGCTTTGAAATGCGGCGGGCGAAAGCCGGGCGGCGCAGCGAGGATGGCGTAATTGACGCCGGGCTCGGCCAGCGCTTTCAGATAGGCGTCAAAGCCGCTGAAACATTTTTCCGCCGGCACCCCAAACGCCTGCTGCGCCCGGGCGGATTGTTCGGGAAAGATGTCCGCGACGGCGACGATCTTGGCGTTGGCGCCCGCGATTTTGGCGGCGTCGAGGAAGTTTTTGCCCGCACCCGCGCCGCGGCCACCCATGCCGATGATGACGGCGTTGAGCGGGCGTTGGGCTTGGGCATGCAGGAGCGTTGGAAAATTCGCGGCGGCGGCAGCCGAGGCGGCCGCGAGCGATGAATGTTTGAGAAATTGCCGGCGGGAAACCGGCACGGGACGGCGGGATGCTTCAGTGTGCCTGTTCATGGTCGTTGTTCTGTTTGTCATGTTCCCTTGCGGGGTTGTTCCGTTGGACGCGCCAGCCACGGTGCGTCATCAAATCAGTACCGGGTTTAATCCCGTTCCACGCCGCTGATCCAGACTTTTTGGAGCTGGTCGGGCGGCGGGACTTCCAGCGGACGCACAATGCGAAACCCGATGAACTGCGCGTCCGTCAGCCACCAAATGCTCTTGGGTAATTGCGGGTCCCGCATCTTCCACGATTTGTCCGAGGGCCGCCGGGCGGCGCTGCGTAATTTGGCCGGGTCATCATCAAACGACCCGCCGCGCGTGGCGTGGGGATACGGTTGGGTGGCGATCTGCCACGGATTCACCGCCGCCGCGCCCGCCGGGCCCAGGACCTGTTCATAATTCGGTTCGTATTGGTCCAGGCACCATTCGGCCACGTTGCCGTGCATGTCGTACAGCCCCCACGGATTGGGTTTCTTGCGGCCCACTTTTTGGTATTTGAAATCGCTGTTGTCCTCGAACCAGGCGTATTCGCCCAGTTTCGCGGCGTCGTCGCCAAAGGAATAGGCTGTGGTGGTGCCGGCGCGGCAGGCGTATTCCCATTCCGCCTCGGTGGGCAGCCGGTAATAGTGGCTGGTCTTGGCACTGAGCCAATGACAATACTTGTTCGCGCCGTGCTGGGTCATGCTGATGGCGGGAAAACCGTCCTTACCCATGCCAAAACTCATTTCGGTGTAGGGCTTGGACGGGCGGGTGACGGCGTCGGCCAGTTTGTTGGCTTCGAGCGCCTCCGCCGCGGCGTCCCGTTCCCGTTTTTCATCGTCCAGATACATGAACAACTCGAATTCATTCCACGTCACCTCGAACATCCCCATCCAGAACGGGCCGACGCGGACCGGGTGTTGCGGGGATTCGTCGGCTTTGCGGCCGGGCTCGGTGGCGGGACTGCCCATGAGAAACTCGCCCCCGGGGATGGGCACCATCACGTAACGCACTTTCGTGCCGGGAATGGTGTTGGTGTACGGTTTCATGTCCGCCGCGGATTGCACGTCCAACGCGACCATAATTTGCTGGTGAATCCCGGCGATGGTCGTGTCATCACTGTCGGCGAGCGAGGCCAGGTTGCCTGACGCCCCGCCTTCCGCACTGCCGTCGCGCGTGTAGAACTGATAGCGCCACGACGCCCGGTTGTTGGTGGGCGCGGTGAACAGAAAGAACCCCTCGGCCGCAGGCAAGGCGCCGGACAGGACGTCCTCGCCGGGTTCAATGGTTTTTACGAGCGTGGCTGTGGTAGGGCTGGAAAGCTGGTAGAGCCCCGCGCGTTGTCCTTCCGCAAACAAGACCAATAGTTTGGCAGCGGACGTATCCGGGAGCACGAACACGCTTTGGACCGGATGTTCCAACGTGATTCGGCCTCCGCCGGCGAACTCGACTTCGTCGGCCGCGGCGCGTGCGAGGGGTTTCACGAGCAGAAAGTTTTCGTCCGGTTTGAAGAACACGAAATCAGGCAGAGCGCCTTGCCGGAAACGCCCCACGACATAATCACTGCCCGCCGGGAGATCCGGCAGCGTGGCGATGAGCGTCGGCGCGCCTGTGCGGAAGTCACCCAGAATCAACGCTTCTGTAGGGTCTCCTGTCAGGCCCACGCTCAGTTCCGGGTCGGCGGCTTGCAATTGCACACGGTTCGCGCGGGTGGCCGGGTTGTCCAGCGGTTCGGTGGTGATTTCGCTAAACACGCCGTCTTTGTTGCGCAACAGCGTCAGGAGATTTTCATCGGGGGTGTTGTAGATGCTGCAGACCACCAGATCATCGAGCGGCGTGTTTCCCGGCCCGCCAATATCCACCGCCAACACGGCACTGGGGCCCATGACCTCCAGTTCGATGGCTTGGGCGGGCGTGGTGGCGGTCGGCGAAGACAGGTCCAGCACCACCAGTTGACTGGCGTCGGCTGAGGCCAGGGCCAGGGCGTCGGCGTCCGGACGCAACAGGCGACCGACCGTGACCCCAGTGATTCCCGGGACCTGGGTGGACCGGCTCTCCGCCCAGGTAAACTGTCCCTCGCTCAGTTGATACGCGGCGCGGCATTTGCCCGTGGCCTTATCCACGATGACCAGATCGCTCCGGCCATCGCCGTCGAAATCGCCCGTGGCAAAAAATTCGACCGCAGTTTCATAGACAAACGGCGTGGCGCAGGCCGTCCATGCGGCGAGCCCGGTGATCCCCAGAATTCCCCGCAAGCGGGGTGCAAGTGTCTTGATCCACATCATAAATTACGATTGCCGGAATTTCAGTGCCGCCATCCAAGCTGGCCGGCGGGGGGCGCCGGCTGAGTTTGCCAATCCCCAAAACATCGGCGCAGGGTAAATCAGCCCGACCGTTTGTCAGCAAAAAAACGAAAAAAGCGCAAAGACGGCGGGATTGAACGGGCGATCGCCCGGGAACGCGAGGGCTGGCATCCGCGCCGGTGGCAGGCAATTTACCGACGCCGCCGGTATTTTTAGAAAACAATTTGCCAACCGGCGGATATGGGATATAGATGTCCGCAACTCATACATCTTTCCACCGCGGCCGGGTGCCGCGTTGAAGCGCGCGGGCCGTTGTTTCCCAGCGGCGCTGCCGGTTGGAGAAGGCCCGGGCGGGGGAGAGTGATGAGTTGAGGCGGGTCAGTTGGATGGAACTGGGTGCGGACGCAGATGAACGCGAACCGGCAACCCCAATCAGCTGCCCGGGGCGAAGCTGGCTCTGGGCCGGCATCACGCGGGGAAGCGCCCGTCAATGAAAAGTTGATCATGATTATGAAAAGAAACGTGTTTGCTCTCGCGGGTTGTCTGGCGGCATTGGCCTTTCTGCCCATGCGGATTTTGGCTCAAGGCGAACTACCTACGCTCATTGTCGCGCCGTTCAGCGGTGACGTCACCCACATCCAATTCTGGCAGCCAGCGCTGGGGGATGGCCTGGCGGAAATGCTCATCACCGAATTGGCCAAGATCAATAAATTCACCGTCCTGGAAACCACCCAACTGGAAACGTTGAAGGACGAAATTCGCATGGGCCAGGATGGCTGGGTGGACACGACGGCGGCGGTGGAAAAAGGCGGGTTTGCCGCGGCGGATTTCATGTTCACCGCCAAGGTCACCCGGTTCGGCAACAAGGAATCCAAAGTGGGTTTGGGCGGTTTCGTCCCCGGCAACCTTGGCCGCCTGGGCATCAAGACCACGACGGCGGACGTGCGCATTGACTGGCGGCTCGTGGACGCCGCCAGCCGCAAAATCATCAAGACCGGCTCGGCCGTCGCGGCGGAAAAAGGGGCGGGTTTTGACGTGGGCGTCAACATTGGCGGACACGGCGGCGATATCGGTTTTAACAACAAGGAATTCATGGATAGCGCCCTGGGCAAGGCGACGGTGAAGGCGCTGACGCAAATCACCGACGAAGTGAGACCGGTGTCGCTCCCGGAATCCGGCCGGGTCAAGCAGAAGACCACCGCCGCCCGTCAACAAGCCGACGAGTTGAATGCCTTCGCGATCGCGCTGCGCAATACGCCCGGCAAGGTGTTGGCGGCGCCGAGTAAAGACACGATCATCATTTCATTGGGCACCCAGCAGGGATTCAAGAATGGCGACCGGCTGAATCTGTATGAGACCCAGGAGGTGAAGGACGACCAGGGCAGCGTGGTGTTTACCGAAGAAAAACTGGTGGGCGAAATCACCATCCAATCCGCGCAAACCGACCGCAGCCGCGCTTCCTACGAAGGCGAGTTGACGGTTAAATCCGGCTGGGTGGTCAAGGCGAAGTAAGCTGCGGCCTTCGGCACATCGTGATCTGCGGGTCGCCCCTCAGCCGAACAAACTCCCGCTGTGGTTGCCGGGCTGGGCTTCCGTCGTGGGAGCAGCATCAGCCAATGATTACGCATTCCCGAAAATCGTCGTAGGAAAGGCAATGCTCCGATTGCCGATGGGCCGGTTAATGGTGCGGCGCCGCCAGGTTTTCCGGAAGGCTTTGGGGACAAACGCGCCGCAGCACCTTGACCAAGGATAACACCTTGTCGCGGGCACATTCGCCGAGGAGACATACCTGTATCCAGTTGCGTCGCCGGAGATATTCGCTGTTGAAACTCAATAAAAACCCCGATTCCTGCATCTGCCGGCCAACGGTGACGGAGTTCAGCGTTTCCGGAAGCGCGATGGTTACCACCGCCGGCGAGTGGGGCAGGTCGTCAGCGATCAGGGTAAATCCGGCTTCCTGTAAAAGGCGGCGTAATTCGCTGCCCAAGGCCGTCAAGCCGGCAAAACGTTTTTCCCAATCCACATGCTTGACGGCTGCGTGCAGGGCGTGCAGCAGATTCGAGGAAAACGTAAACGGCACGCCGTTTTGGGCGGTGTAATAACCCAGATCCAGATACCGTGGCAGCCGGTCGGGCGCGGGTTGAATCTCATGGTGATGAAAGACCAGGGACAGTCCTGGGTAGGCGCGCAAGCCTTTACCACTGGCGCCGCTGGCCAGAAATACTCCGGTCAGATCTATCGGAATCGCGCCGAGGGAACTGATGCAATCGAGGCACAACTTCAAATCGAATTCCCGCGCCAGGGCGCGCAGCGTGGCCAGGTCATTGACCACTCCGGTGGAAGTCTCGCAATGCGTGGTCCACAGCCAGCGGAAATCGGGACGGCTTTTGAGGCGCGCGCGCACCGCAGTCCAATCGAACGCTTCGCCCCAAGGCCGTTCGAGGGTTTCGAAGTCCAGTTGCTGGCGCCGCGCTTGATCCGCCAGGCGGGCGCCGAATTCGCCGTTGCTCAAAACCAAACCGCGCCCGGATTCCCGCGTAAGCTGCGCGCCGATTGCATCGTTAGCGAGCGTGCCGGAGCCGACCATGATCTGGCAGTACCGCGCGTTGACCAGTTCGCAGAGCTGACGGCGCACGGCTTGGAAATCAGCCATAAAGACGTCGCCCCGATGCGATTCCGCCGCCTGTTCAAAGGCGCGCCGCACTTCGCGGCGGATCGCTACCGGACCGGGCATGAAATTGACTGCGGACGGTTGAAACGAGCGGGCCGGCGAATTACGCAGGAACTCGCGGGCGGTGACTTCGAACGTTTCCAGCGTCACATACATCGGTTGAAACTGCGCCTCGCCCGTGCCGACGACCGGACCAAACGGCACGAACCCGAGATGTTGATACAATTTCAATTGCCGGGTGGTGCCCGAAATGATGGCGAGATCGTATCCTTTCTCGACCCCGTGCTGCCAGAGCAGGGCGAGAATGCCCGCCAGCACCTGCCCGCCCCGCGCGCCCCGATATTTCCGATCAATGGCGAGCAACCGGATTTCGCAAACGGTGCGGTTGGCTGGAAGATAGGTGTCCAAGTCGGGTAGTTTTTGATCCAGTGAGAACGGCCGTTGTCCCCGCACCGCCAGCATGCCGACCAGTTGCCGTCCGTTACAGCAGATCAGATAGGTGTTTTCCGCATGGAACTTGTCCACCAACCGGTGCGTGGGCGAGCGTTGGTGTTGGGGGATTTCCTCCACGAAGGTCTGGTAGTTGAGCCGGTGAATCGCCTCGAATTCCCAGTCTTCGGACGCAAATTTGAATACCAGAGCAGTTTCGTCGCGCATAAGTCAGGATTCATCAGGTTTGGAGGACGTGCCGGTGCGGGCGGTCAACGCCGCGTATTCTTCCACGAAATTCCGGCGATGAGCGATCAAAACCAGGGCGGCCGGCACCGCCACCGTCACGCCCGCCAAGGGATCCGGTTGCAGCAGCAGACCCGCCAGCGGCAGCAGGGCGTAGGCGATCAGCCCGGGCAAAACGGTTTTGCGCAGGAACAAAAACGGCACCAGAAACAGCACGCCATAGGCGATCACCAGCCGCCA